>DBZJ01000033.1 GCA_002311635.1 Syntrophaceae bacterium UBA1163 | reverse complement strand
CCCCGCTGTCGTTCTGGGTGGCCTTAATTCTGTTCCTGGGGCTATCGTAGGTGGTTTGCTGATTGGGGTCCTTCAGAATCTGGCGGACGGATATTTAAGCCGTTATACGCCTGGCGGTGTAAAAGAGGTATTCCCTTTCGCTGTCATGGTGATCATCCTATTGTTTAAACCTTACGGCCTCTGGGGATGGGTACGGATCGAGAGGGTCTGAGAATGCTCAATGAGCAATAAGCAATCAGGAATCATCAATCGGCAATTGTAAGACGAAGAAAAGATCGTCATTGAGAATTGATCATTGGCCATTGACCATTGATTTCTGGGGGTTTTAGATGGGTTATCGACCTTGTGGCGTTTATCATCAATACTACAGGCAAGACCATGCCTGGTGGCAGACCAGATTCGTCTGGGGGAAAATGATCTTTCTATTCCTCACCATTTTTTTCCTCATACCCAGGTTCGTAGGTCTCTATCTCATATCGATTGCCAATGTCGTCGGGTATACGATTCTTTCTGCGATGGGGGTCCAGTTGTTGATCGGCTACTGCGGGCAGGTCACTTTGGGCCACGCTGCATTTCTCGCGGTAGGGGCCTATACCAGTACGCTCCTCATGCTCCAGCTGCATCTTCCTTATCCCATCACGCTCATTCTAGGAGGGATAGTTTCGGGTCTATGGTCCGTATTATTCGGCCTCCCTTCTGCACGGGTAAAGGGATTCTATCTCATCATGACGACGATGGCGGCCCAGTTTATTACCGTTGAATTCTTTATCACGCAGTATGTCAGCCAGATCGGCGGCCGGGGCGTTGCTTTCTCTATTCCTCCCGGAACGGTGAAAATCGGCCCTTGGGTCATCCAATCAGACAAAGAAGTCTACTATCTAATGGTGGTGCTCATCGTTTTGTGTACTTTGATGATGGCCAATCTCGCACGCTCGAAGATAGGCCGAGCCTGGATTGCCATTCGAGACAACGATATTGCTGCCGAAACGATGGGGGTAAACGTTATTTTTTATAAATTACTCGCCTTCTTCGTAGCCGGTTTTTTGGGAGGCATTGCCGGCGCGTTCTGGGTGACTTCTCTTGCTGCAGTGAGCCCAGAACATTTTCAGTTCGGATGGTCTCTTTGGTTGGTCGGAGTGGTCCTGATCGGGGGAGTGGGGAGCATTCACGGTACCATTTTGGGAGCTCTGTTTATGACGTTGATCCCCGAAGGTCTCAAGTTCCTAATCTTTGTCCTCACCCAGAATACTCTCGTGGTCAATCTGATGCCCTTTCTCCCTCATCTCCTTGAAAAATTTATCTTTGTTAAGGAAGCAGCCTTTGGCCTTGCTATTATCTTGTTCTTGATCTTTGAACCGAACGGTCTCTCTTATCGATGGTGGCAGATAAAAAACTATTTTAATCTGTGGCCGTTTTCATATTAACCGTGTCGCGTGCCAGCACGCCGAAGTGCTGGCGTTTCGGCACGCAGGCGCATCCGACATCCGGGACCGTAAATCAAACCATGATAAATTGACGGACACGAGTCACGGACACGGATCACGGTTGAAGAAAGGGGTGATGCGACGTCATTGGATGGTGGGAGAAGGAAGACATTATCGTTCTCGATCGTTCTTACTCAAGATTCACGGGAGGTTCAAAATGAGAACAAGATCCGGAGGCTTCACAATCGTTTTGACATTTCTGATCATAGGCTTGACTACCTCATGGGTTCTTGCCCAAGAAGTCAAAGTAGGTGCCCTCCAAGATTTGACAGGGGCAACCTCTGATGTGGGAAAAGATGAGGCCATGGGGGTTCGGGAAGCGGTTCAATACTACAACGACACCGGGGGGATCAATGGCAAAAAGATCCGATTATTCCAGTATGACTACGGATATCGGATTCCTGAGGCCATTACGACTTACAAGCGTTTCCGCGATTACGATAAGGTGGTCATGGTTTTAGGCTGGGGCACGGGAGACACCGAATCCCTCTCTCCCACCATCAACGCCGATAAGATGCCCTACCTCTCCAGCTCCTTTTCTGGGTATCTGTGTGATCCCAAGAAGACTCCTTACAACTTTGTTTATGGAGTGGACTATTCGACCAATGCCCGGGGCGCCATCACCTACTGGTTTGAACAGATCTGGAAAAAAGATCCGAAATGGAAGGAATTGCGGGAGAAAGGGGTGAAACCTAAGTTTGCGTGTTTTATCGATACGGCATCGCCTTTCGCCACTGCCCCGAGTAAGGCGATCAAAGACCAGGCTGTCCTGCTCGGTTTCGAAATCGGTCCGGATTATAATATTCCCTTGACAGCCCTGGACACCAAGAGTCAGATCATCGCCGCCAAGAATTTCGGAGTCAACCTCTGCTGGCATGGCAACACAACGATGTCCACCTCCGCCACCCTTAAAGATGCCTATGCCCTGGGTCTTGGTGCAGATCATATTATGACCCACTGGAGCTTCGACGAGAACCTCCCCAGGTTGGCCGGTCGTGCGGCAGAAGGAGCCATTGGCCTGATGGCCTGTGCACTCTTCAATGAGGACTATCCGGCGAAGAAGAAGGTCATGGATTATGCCAAGAAGCTTAATCCGGGTGTTCCCATGGAAAATCGTACCATTCGTGCGGTTCAGGGATGGGTTAAAGTGACCCTGGCCGTTGAAGCGATGAGGAGGGCTGACAAAGCGGGGAAGCTTAACGGGCCCGGGATCAAAGACGCTTTCGAATCGATGAGGGAGTGGCCTGGTCTGAAAGAATTTGGCGGTCAGCTGGTAACCATTACTCCAACCGACCATCGTTACAGCTCTGTCGTCAGGGTTGGAAGAGTGATCAAGGGGAAGCCTCAAACGGTAGCTGAAATCGATATGAGAGCTAAATTCCCGGATAAGTGGGCTTCGTGGCTTGGATGGTAGGGAGGAGAACGTTGAAATCGGAAGCGTCAACGGCCTCGGAAACCATACTGAGGCTCAATAACGTTGAGGTCATGTATCACGAGATCATTCTCGTGCTCAAAGGGGTCTCCATCGATGTCCCTCACGGAGGCATTGTCGCCCTTCTTGGGGCAAACGGGGCAGGGAAATCGACCACCTTGAAATCCATTTCCGGATTGCTAAAGCACGAGGATGGTGAGGTGACGGATGGAAGCATTGAATTCGCGGGGGAGAAGATACACCATCTTCCAGCGGAGGAGATCGCCAAAAGAGGGATCTTCCAGATTATCGAAGGCAGGAGGGTCTTTGAGCACCTCACGGTGGAAGAAAATCTCAAGGTCGGGGCTCACCTCAGAGGAGGCGACTCTGCGGTGAAGGAAAGGTTAGAAAAGGTTTATCGCTATTTCCCCAGATTGGTGGAGCGACGCAATGTGATGGCAGGCTTCATCAGCGGTGGGGAACAACAGATGGCGGTTATCGGCAGGAGTCTTATGGCCAGACCAAAACTGATGCTTCTCGACGAGCCATCCATGGGTCTTGCGCCTCTTCTCATTAAGGAGATCTTTGAAATCATCACCCAATTGAACAGGGACGAGAAAATATCACTTCTGCTTGTGGAACAAAATGTGAAGCTTGCGCTCACCGTGGCGCCCTATGCTTATGTTTTAGAAAACGGCCGGCTCGTGATGCATGATACCTCGGGGAAGCTGAAGGAGAATCCGGACATCAGAGATTTCTATCTCGGCCTCTCTGATAGGGGCGAGCGAAAAAGCTTCAGGCATGTCAAGCATTACAAACGAAGAAAAAGATGGCTCACATAAAACCGTGATACGTGTCCGTGAACCGTGACCGAAAGAAATATGAAAATCTACGGACACGCGACACGGAACACGGTCACGTGATTCCCGATTTATGGGAAGGAGGTCTTTTATGCGAAGATTACTGTTGATCCCGATCGTGCTTGCTTTGGGGGTTTGGGGGATGACGGGGTGCAAACCGGGTCTCCTCCCAACCGATGACGCAGGAAAGCCGAAAATCACGTTGGATCGAGTTGAAGTAATGAGCTACTTCCCCTGGGCGGAGCTTCCTACTCGGACCCCAATGGCCCTTGGCTTTGTGTGGAACGTCAATAACCCGAGCGGATATAATATCATGCTGGATAACATTAAATTTACCGTCTCCTTCGAGGTGGCGCCGGGTAAATATATTGAAATTGCCACCCCAACCTATTATGACCGCATCTATTTTCCATCCCATACGACAAGCCAGTATCGAATGGTCAGCGTGATGGATTCGGTCACGATGCGTCTGACCCTCCTGGTCGCCCAGGCACCGAAGATTCAGGCTCTGGATCTTAAGGCCGACGATGTCGTCAAAAACTGGTATTCGAAAATCGGAGATTTCGACTTCGGTATCAAAATGTCAGAAGGGATGGCAGTCTTCTCCACGGAAAAGGGAGATGTTTTTGTCCCCTTTGAAGGAAAGTTCCCGAACAAGAAATGATCCCTTTTTTTCTCTCCTTTTAGCTTGGAGCAGCCCGGAAGAACAGGAGTTCTCACATGCCTAAGCCATTGCTGGACCGGAGGATAGGTTTCTTTAAGAAGAATCTTGAGACAATGGACTCCGAAAAACGCTTCGAATATCTCAACCGAAGGCTACGAGGGATTGCACAATATGCTTATAAACACTCCTTGGCGATTAAAAACAAGATGGATACCGCCGGTGTGAAGCCAAGCGACATCCAGACAGTTAAGGATCTGGAAAAAGTTCCCATTACCCAAAAGACGGACTTAATGGAACTTCAGAAGAAGACTCCCCCCCTCGGCGGATTTGAAGGGGTTCCCCTTCATGCCTTGAGAAGGATTTACATCTCGCCGGGACCCCTCTATGAACCAGGTGAAACGGAGTATGATGAACTGGGATGGGCGCAGGGGATGTTTGCCGCGGGCTTTCGCCCCGGAGACATTGCCATCAATACATTCAGTTACCACATGGTTCCTTTTGCGATGCAGATGGTGGACAACTCCCTCTTCGAGATCGGATGTATCACGATCCCCACAGGCGTTGGCAATACTGAACAACAAGTGAATATCCTCAAGAATTTAAAGGTCAAGGCGTTCTGCGGAACCCCGAGCTTTCTTCTCAACATCGCTGAAAAGGCGGAGGAGATGGGCCTCGATTTGAGGAAAGACCTCATCCTTCGGGTCGGTTTCGTGGCCGCGGAAATGCTCTCCGAATCCCTCCGATCTGAATTGGAAGAGAGATTCGGGATGATTATCCGACAAGGTTATGGGACCGCCGATATTCGATGTTTGGGTTATGAGTGCATGGAGAGGAATGGAATGCATATCCCGGATGATAAGATTGTGGAGATCGTCGATCCTCAGACAGGAAAACAACTGGACCCTGGAAAAACTGGAGAGATTGTTGCTACCACCTTCAATAAGTTTTACCCCCTCATTCGATTTGGAACAGGAGACCTCTCGATCCTGACTGAGACCCGCTGCCCCTGTGGCAGAACATCGCCCAGGTTGTTAAAGATCCTTGGGAGAGTCGATCAGGCGACCAAGGTAAGAGGTCTCTTCGTACACCCCGGTCAGGTGGATGAAGTGGCCTCAAGGTATCCACAAATTGCAAAGTATCAGGTGGTTGTCAGAAGAGAAAAACATAAGGATGAGATGATCTTCAGGATTGAGCTGAAAGAGGAAGTTGCTCAAATTGAAAAGTTGAAGGAAAAGATAGAACAATCCATTCGAGATATGGTCAAAATAAGGGGTGATGTCCGGTTTGTCCCGAAAGGGACCATCCCGGAGGAGGCCAGGAAGATCGAAGACCAACGGACATGGGAGTGAGTGAGGCATCGACGAAGTAGACTTTTTGACGAGTCTCTTTGAAATGTGCTAAGATCAAATCCCATTTGAACGAAGGGAGAATCGGTTATGAAAATTCATTACAAAGGATTTATGAGGGAAAGGATCCATAGAAATCCTTTAACGATAGCGCCGGATGCTTCCTTTTTTGAAGCGAGAAGCCTTATCCATGAGAAGGGCGTTCGACATCTGCCGGTGGTGGATAAGCACGGCAAATTGGTAGGAATTGTTACCGACAGAGATATCCGGGAGGCAGCCCCTTCCGATGCAACCCTGCTCAGTGTGCAGGAGCTCAACTTTCTCCTGGGAAAGCTGAAAGTTTCGGCCTTCATGACACCAAAGGACAAGCTGATCACGATAACTCCTGCCGCATTGATCGAAGAAGCGGTTCAACTGATGCACGATCATAAGATCGGGTGCCTTCCTGTTCTGGAGGGAGAAAAGCTGTACGGAATTTTTACGGAAACAGATGCCTTAGACCATTTTGTGGACATATTCGGCCTTAAGCAAAAAGGCACCCGTCTAACCATTGCCATTGAAGACAAACCCGGTGTGCTCCTGGAAGTCCTTCAAGTCTTTAAAAAACATAACGTGAATGTGATCAGCATTATCACTCCCTCTTTTATGGTAGAAGGGAAAAGGATCGCCGCCATCCGAATCAAGACGGAAGATTACAATGAGATTGTTAAAGATCTGGAGAAGGCAGGCTACGATGTCCTATCGATAGGCAAGTGGCCTTCTGTTTAGCGTAGACGGTTTTCGGAAAGGAGAGGACATTGATGAGAGAGGTCGTGATTACCAGTGCCGTCCGAACAGCCATCGGTAATTTTCTCGGGGGATTAAGTTCACTCAGTGCTACGGAATTGGGGGGGAAGGTAATCGAAGAGGCCGTCAAGCGATCGAAGATTCGAAAGGAGGATGTTGACGAAGTGATCATGGGGAATGTCCTCCCGTGCGGACTGGGACAGAACCCGGCGCGTCAGGCGATGATCAAGGCCGGGCTTCCAATGTCCGGAGGGGCGATCACCGTGAACAAGGTTTGCGGTTCAGGGTTGAAGGCGGTGATGCTTGCCGCCCAGGCCATCGCAGCCGGAGACGCGGAGGTGATCGTCGCAGGCGGCATGGAGAGCATGAGCCGAACTCCCTACTATTTGGAAAATGCAAGGACGGGCTACCGGCTTTGGGATGGAAAATTAGTGGACGGAATGGTCCATGATGGCCTCTGGGACGTCGTGAACGATTACCACATGGGCTATACCGCCGAGATCCAATCGAAGAAGTTTGATATCAGTCGTAAAGAACAGGACCAGTTTGCCTACGAATCGAACCTCAAGGCGATGAAGGCGACCCAGGAGGGAAGATTCAAACAGGAGATCCTCCCCATCCCGATCCCTTCAAGAAAGGGGGAACCCGTCATCTTCAACACCGATGAGGGACCCCGTGATACAGATCTCAAGTCTATGGCCAGATTGAAGTCTGTCTTTAAGGAGGACGGAGTCGTCACGGCAGCAAATTCGTCCAAGATCAGTGACGGAGCAAGTGCTCTCGTGGTCATGTCAAAGGAGAAGGCCCGTGCCTTAGGTGTGGAGCCCATGGCAAAGGTCGGAGCGCAAGCGGCAGCGGGTGTGGAGTTAGAGGACGTGCTCGTTGCCCCGATTCAATCGATTCCCAAGGTCCTCAAAAAGGCCGGCCTCTCCATCGCGGAGATCGATCTCTTCGAAATCAACGAAGCCTTTTCTGCGACAACACTGGCCGTTATCAAAACCCTCGGAATCGACAAGAATAAGGTCAATGTCCGCGGGGGTGCTGTCGCCTTGGGCCATCCCATTGGGGCGAGTGGTGCGAGAATCCTTACAACGTTGCTCTATGCCATGAGAGACAGAGGAGTCAAGCGAGGAATGGCTTCTCTGTGTTTAGGGGGGGCAGAGGCGGTCAGCCTCATTGTAGAAAGAGTAGGCTAAAAAGAACATTGAAAAATGCAAAGTTAACAATGAAAAGTTATCCATCAAAGATTTTTTCTTTCGATTGCTAATTGCTAATTTTTCAATGTTAATTTTGCAATGAGTTTTTACGGGGGGACTATGGACGTCAAAACCATCGGCGTCGTCGGCGCGGGACAGATGGGAAATGGTATCGCCCAGGTGGCCGCCTATTCGGGGCTTCAAGTGGTGATGAGCGATATTGCAGACTCTTTCGTTCAAAAGGGACTTGGGACGATTTCTAAGAATCTGGACCGGATGGTGGAAAAGGGAAAGATCCCTTCCAGCAAGAAAAATGAGGTCATGGCAAGGATAAAGGGAACGATTCAGGTTCAAGATATGGCGGAGGTCGATTTCGTCGTCGAGGCCGCCACAGAGAACGAATCCCTCAAATTAGACATCTTCAAAAAACTGGATCAAGTTTGCCGGAGAGAGGTCATCCTCTCGAGCAATACGTCCTCCATCTCGATCACCAAAATTGCATCGGCCACTCAAAGGCCTTCGCAGGTCATTGGAATGCATTTCATGAATCCTGTCCCGGTGATGCAATTAGTGGAGATCGTCCGAGGTCTTCAATCTTCCCAGGAAACTTTTAACACCGTCAAGTCTCTCGCCGAGAAGTTGGGTAAGACTCCTGTAGAAGCGAATGACTTTCCAGGATTCATCTCCAATCGAGTCTTAATGCCCATGATCAACGAGGCGATTTATGCTCTCCTCGAGGGAGTGGGTACACCGGAGGCCATCGACGCCGTCATGAAATTGGGCATGAATCATCCAATGGGCCCATTGACATTGGCTGACCTGATTGGATTGGATACGTGTCTGGCGATCATGGAGGTCATTTATAACGGTTTAGGCGATTCCAAGTATCGGCCCTGCCCTCTCCTCAAAAAGTATGTCGAGGCGGGCTACCTGGGCAGAAAAACAGGAAGAGGGTTTTATGTTTACTAATTCGGAATGCGAATTGCGGAATGCGGAATAAGAATTCCGAAATCTGCAATCCAAAATCCGCGATGGAGGAACATGGACTTCAAACTCACTCAGGAACAAGAGATGATCAGAAATATGGCGAGAGATTTTACGGAGAGGAACATCAAACCCGTGGCCGCCCAATATGACGAGGAGAAACAGTTCCCCTATCAAAACCTCAAGAAGATGGCTGAGAAAGGGTTGATGGGGATGAATATTCCTGTGGAATACGGCGGGTCCGAAGTTGGACCTGTGGCCTGTAGCCTTGCCATCACGGAAATCGCTAAGGGCTGTGCTTCCCATGCGGTGACGACCTCCGTGACCAATATGGTCGCAGAGTTGATCTATGAGTTTGGACAGGAGGAAATAAAAAGA
The DNA here is from genome assembly GCA_002311635.1 of Syntrophaceae bacterium UBA1163. GTDB lineage: Bacteria > Desulfobacterota > BSN033 > BSN033 > UBA1163 > UBA1163. The sequence continues at coordinate 23,863 of DBZJ01000033.1, read as the reverse complement.
AAGCATCTCCCCAAGATATGCAGCGGGGAATATCCCGCCGGAGCCTTTGCCCTTACCGAACCCCACACTGGATCCGATGCCGCCAACATTCGTATGACGGCCATCCATCGGGATAACACGTATACTCTGAATGGAACCAAAGCCATGATCACCAGCGGGGAAGCCTCGGGAGTAACCGTTGCCTGGGCCATCACGGATCGAAATGCGAGAAAGGGAAAAGGGATCAGCGCATTTGTCATTGAAAAGGGAACGCCGGGATTGATCGTCGGAAAAACAGAGGAGAAGATGGGCCACCGGGCATCGCTGAACAACGAATTGATCTTTGACCATTGCGTTATTCCCCGCAATTGCCTTTTGGGCAAGGAGGGTGAGGGATTTAAGATAGCGATGATCGAACTCAACGGCGGAAGAATCGGAATTGGATCTTTGGCGGTGGGGGTCGGATTTGCAGCCATTGACTTTGCGACCACGTATGTTATAGAAAGGCAGGCTTTTGGTAAACCTCTTTCCAGCTTTGAGGCCATTCAATGGATGATCGCAGACTCGTATACGGAGTTAGAGGCCGCTCAGCTTCTGGTGTTGCGTGCGGCTCTTCTCAAGGAGACTCGACAACCCTTCACGAAAGAGGCTTCCATGGCGAAGCTCTTTGCCACCGAGACAGCTAGGAAGGTCGCCATTCGCTCCATTCAGATGCTGGGAGGCTATGGGTACATGAAAGACTATCCGGTCGAGCGCTACCTTCGAGATGTGATCGGAACAACGCTCTATGAAGGGACTTCAGAGGTACAGCGGATCGTGATTTCGAGGGAAATATTGAAGCGTTGAAAATTTTTTCACTGTATAAATGAAATTATTCACAGGCTGGCACCTGCACTTTGGATTTTATTTGACATTTCGGCTTTAATATTTGACACTTAGATGTAGTGACTTTAGTCGAGTTTCGACACGGGGAGGACGTAAGAAATGGAATCATCGGAACAGACTTTTGCCCAAAAATTCGACCTCTATGGATGTTTTCAGTGTGGTAAGTGTACAGGAGGATGCCCTGTTTCCCTCAAATCGAAGCTGAATATCCGAAAGCTGATGATCGAGGGGATTTTGGGAAAGAATCTCGATCGGCTCAGTGAGAAGGAGGAGCTTTGGGATTGTACGACATGTAAGACCTGCACCCTCCGATGTCCTCGTGGTTTGAAGCCCATGGATCTGATCATTGGATTAAGGGGAACCTTGATTGAAGAGGGCCACATTCCTAAGACCATTATCGAAGCCATGGAAAGCGCTTACAAATATGGAAACCCCTGGGGAACAGCGAAGAACAAAAGGACAGAGTGGATCAAAGGGCTGCCCGAAGATTTCAAGGTCAAAGACTTCTCCCAAGGAGACCGTGCTGAATTTCTTTATTTTGTCGGATGCACGGCGTCTTCCGATCCACGAATTCAGGAAATAGCAAAATCCTTTGCTCTCGTGCTTCAACAGGCCGAAGTCGACTTCGGGATTCTCGGAAACGCGGAACAATGCTGCGGCAACGAAATCCGGAGAATGGGGGAGATCGGTCTCTTTGAGGAACTCGCTGAAGGAAATGTGAAACAGTTTGAGACTTATCAGATTGAAAATATCGTCACCACATGTCCCCATGGCTTCAATGCCCTCAAGAACGAGTATCCTCAGGGAAAATTCAATGTTCTCCACGCAACCCAGCTTCTCAGCAAGCGATTAGAAGAAGGGAAACTCTCTCTCACGCAAGAGGTCAAAAAAGTGGTCACCTATCACGATCCCTGTTTTTTGGGCAAACAGAATGACGTCTTCGATGAGCCTCGAATCCTTCTCAATGCCATCCCCGGCCTTACCTTCAAAGAACTGGACCGTTCTCGAGAGAGGAGTCTCTGTTGCGAAGGAGGGGGAGGAAGGATGTGGGTGGAATCTTCAACGGACACGGGCCAGCGTCTTGCTGAGATCCGAGTGAGAGATGCCGTGGAGTTGGGAGCAGAGATCTTGGTAACGGCGTGTCCCCTCTGCGTGTTGACGTTGGAGGACGCTGCGAAAACCTCTGGCTTTGAAGAAAAAATTAAGGTGATGGATGTGACGGAATTATTGGCAGAGGCCATGGGATGAGATGAAACTAAGAGAGATTCGAGACCTATTGGATGCAGAGCTGATTACAGGAGACGCGAATCTCGACAAAGAGATAAAGTACGTAAATGCGGCCGACCTGATCAGCGATGTCCTTGCTTATAGCACAGGACCGGGGGCCCTGCTCATTACGGGGATTATCCATCCCCAGGTGATTTATGCAGCGAACACCATGGATTTGGGGGCCATCCTTTTTGTCAGAGGGAAACGGCCTAATGAGGCGACCTTGCAGCTGGCGATCGAGAATCAGGTCCCCCTCTTGACGACGCGGTATATCATGTTTGAGACATGCGGTCGCTTATATCAACTTGGTATGAGGGCATGTATCGAAAAAGTGAAAAATGTCCGGGGCTGAAAATAATATACATCTTCATGAGATGTTTCATATAGCGGGGGGCAATTTTACGAATGCCGGGTCCATTTCAAGTCAGGTCAAAAAGATTTTGAAGGAGGCCGGATTTTCGAGTCGTGTCATTCGAAGAACATCGATTGCGACCTTTGAGGCTGAGATGAACGTCATTTGCTATGCCAGCCGAGGAAACCTTTCGCTCTTTATTACGCCCGACTTCCTGAAGATCGTAGTCGAAGACGAAGGAATCGGTATTCCTGATGTCGATCTGGCAATGCAGGAGGGCTATTCGACCGCCAGCGAAAGGATTCATGAATTGGGGTTCGGTGCTGGCATGGGCCTTTCTAACATAAAAAACAATACGGATGGAATGATCCTCACCTCTAAGTTCGGACAGGGGACTCATCTTGAGTTTCTCATCAGTTTGGAAGGAGAGGATAAGTCGGTGCCATTGTTGAACGCCGGGGGATGACCGGAGGGAAGGAATTCGTTTCATGACGGTTTCCGACATCGTCAAATCCTTTGGGCTGAAGATCAGGGCAGGGAAAAACCGGCTCGATGAAGAGGTGAGAGGAGGGTATACCGGAGATCTCCTCAGCGACGTGATTGCCCATAGCCGCAAGGGAAACATATGGGTAACCATCCAGACCCATCCCAATATCGTCGCGGTGGCCACCATGAAGGAGCTGGCAGGGATTATTTTGACAGGAGGAAGAGAACCTGATTCAGAAACCCTTCGAAAGGCCGAAGAGGAGGGGATGCCTATTTTGGTCTCTTCGCTCCTTGCCTTTGAATTGACAGGCAAACTCTACCAGATGGGGATCTCGGGAATGGGTTGATGCTCAAAACGTTTCGGGCGGACCTCCACATTCATTCATGCCTTTCGCCTTGTGGAGAAGAAGAAATGAGGCCCCGTGCCCTCGTGAACCAGGCGAAGGCCAGGGGTTTAGATATGATCGCTATCTGTGACCATAATTCGGCGGAAAACACGGCAGCCTTCATCAGCGCTGGCGATGCGGGGGGCCTGAAAGTGCTTCCCGGGATGGAAGTCACCTCAAAGGAGGAAATCCATCTGATCGCCCTTTTCGATGCCCAAGAGAACTGTGCCGCCCTTCAAAATCTGATTTATCAAAATCTTCCTGGGGAAAATGTAGAAGAGGTGTTCGGCCCCCAGACCGTGGTCAACGAAAGGGATGAAGCGGTCGGCGTCAATCGGAGAATGTTGATTGGAGCAACCTTGCTTCCCTTTGAACAGATCGTCTCCGTGATCCATTCACTTGAGGGAGTGGCCATCGCCTCTCATATCGATCGCCAGGCGTTTAGTCTCGTCGGGCAATTGGGATTCATCCCGGAAGGGATTCCGCTGGACGGGCTGGAAATCTCCCCCCGCACCTCTAAGGAAGAGGCCAAGAGTCGATTTCATTCTTATCAGCATTACTCCTTTGTCTGGTTTTCCGATGCCCATTGCCTTGAGGACATCGGCAAGAGCACGACCCCCTTTCTCCTTAAGGAGACCACGTCAAAGGAGGTTAAAATGGCCCTTCATGGCGAAGAAGGACGAAGGGTCATGGAGGCATAAAACATCGGCGAGAGGCGGGTTTGGAAGATCTCTCTCTCCATATCCTGGATATTGTGGAGAATGCCACTGCGGCCAGGGCAAGAAAAATTGAGATCTTCGTGGATGAAGAACCCGGGGAGGACCGGTTGACGATTGAAATCCGGGATGATGGAATCGGAATGGACAAAGAGGTCAGTCGAAAGGCGCTCGATCCGTTCTTTACTACCCGCTCTTCAAGGAGAGTGGGACTCGGCCTTCCCTTTATGGCGCAGGCCGCTCAAGAGGCCGGCGGGTCGCTTCGAGTGGAGTCGAAAATAGGAAAAGGCACGAAAGTGATTGCTAGTTTCCAATACCATCATATTGACAGAAAACCCTTGGGGAACATGGTTGAAACGGTGGTGACACTCCTTTTCGGAAATCCTGAGCTGGAGATCTTGTACACGCATAAGAAGGAGGGAAAGTCATTCGCTTTCAGCAGTTCATGGGTGAAAAATCATTTTAGAGATCGGCCCCTCGTCGATCCGGAAGTCATCCGAGAGGTGGAAAGGCATCTCAAAGAGGGGCTGAAACAGATTGGAGTTCAGGGATGAGGTTGGCAGAAGAAATTTCACGAACAGATTGGGAGAAGATTGACCAGGTGATCGATAAGTTCAAGAACAAGCAGGGGATCCTTATCCCGGTGTTGAAGGAGGTACAGGATATTTGTGGGTACCTACCCAAAAAGGTGCAGCATCGAATTGCGCAGGGACTTCAGCTTCCCGCATCTCAGGTTTACGGGGTGGTCTCATTCTATGCTTTTTTTACGACCATCCCGAGGGGAAAGCACGTCATCCGGGTGTGCCTCGGAACAGCCTGTTATGTCAGGGGCTCCAAACAGATCCTCGACAATCTTCAAAGGGAGCTCCATGTTGAAGTCGGGGGGATCACACAGGACCGGAAATTTTCTCTGGAAGCGGTGCGGTGCCTTGGGGCTTGCGGTTTAGCCCCTGTCATCGTCGTTGGGAATGACACCTACGGGATGATCACCCCGGGTAAAGCCATTGAAATTGTGAGTTCTTATCGATAGGGGTGCACCACAACTTGGGGTACACCCCGTTAGGAGAGAAACGGCGATGGCGAAGCTAACCGTTGATGACTTAAAACGAATCAAAGAGGAAGTTCGGTCGAGCACGGTTCTGCGGGAGGGAGGCTTCCGAGCGAAAGTCAACATCCACATGGGAACCTGCGGGATCGCTGCCGGGGCCAGAAAACTGATGGCTGTTGTCTTAAAAGAAATCGAGGAGGAAAAGGTCAAGGATGTCATGGTGACAACCTCCGGATGCGCAGGGCTTTGCAGCCGGGAGCCGATGGCCACGGTGGAAATTCTCGGAAAACCGCCTGTGAAATATTGCGACCTCAATGAAGAGAGGATGAAGGAAATATTCGTCAAGCATGTCTTGAACGGGGAGATTGTCGAGGCCTACGCCTTGGCAAGAGGAAGTGAGACTACGTACTAGCTCAAAAAAAGAGGTAAGGGGTGAAGGAGTCGAGGGGTCAAGGAGTCGAGTGAAATGAATTACGAGGAATTAAAGAATTGGGAAAATCCAGTAGAAAGAGCGCGAGAAGAAAGTGTTTCTTCGCTTGAACCCTTGAATCCTCGAATCCTAGAATCCTTGAGGTTAAAAGCATAAAAGCGTATCGAACCCATCTTATGGTGTGTGCCGGAACAGGCTGTGTTTCCTGCGGCTCCCTGCAATTGAGAGAACGCCTGGAAGCAGAATTGAAGGATCGAGGTCTTGCGGATGAAGTGAAGGTGGTCATCACAGGATGCAACGGCTTTTGCGCGGAAGGCCCGATCATGGTCGTTTACCCAGAGGGCATTTTCTACAAGAAATTGACCCCTGAGGATGTCCCTTTTCTCGTAGAGGAGCATTTCCTCAAAGGACGCCCGGTGCAGAAATTTTTGTATACAGGACCAATCGTCAAGGAAAAGGTCCCTCTGTTAAAGGACATCCCCTTCTTCGAGCATCAGGTCCTGAGGGCCCTCAGGAATCGAGGCTTGATCGATGCAGAAAATATCGACGAATATATCGCCAGAGACGGATATGCCGCCCTTTCCAAAGTCCTTTCTTCCATGAAGCCCGAAGAGGTGATTCAAGAAGTGAAAACCTCCGGTTTGAGAGGCCGGGGAGGGGCTGGATTTCCAACCGGTCAAAAATGGGAAGAAGGCCGGCGGTATGATTCATTCCCCAAATTCGTCATCTGTAACGGAGATGAAGGAGATCCGGGCGCATTCATGGACCGCTCCGTTTTAGAAGCCGACCCTCACTCGGTTTTGGAGGGAATAACCATCTGCGGCTATGCCATTGACGCCCACCAGGGCTACGTCTATGTGAGAGCGGAATATCCTCTGGCCATTCATCGGCTCAACATCGCCATTGAGCAAGCGAGAAACTACGGATTGCTCGGAAAGGATATTTTGGGCTCCGGTTTCGATTTTGATATCGGGATCTACCCGGGTGCCGGGGCCTTTGTCTGTGGAGAGTCGACCGCGCTGATGTATTCACTCGAGGGAAAGCGTGGCATGCCTCGCATTAAGCCCCCACGGTCCACAGAGGCCGGATTGTGGAGCCAGCCCACCGTTCTCAACAACGTAGAAACCTTTGCCAACGTGCCTCCCATCCTCCTGAAGGGCGGGCAGTGGTTCGCCTCTCTGGGAACGGAGGGATCGAAAGGGACGAAGGTTTTTGCCCTCACCGGCACCGTCCAGAATGTGGGACTGATCGAGGTCCCTATGGGAACCACGCTCCGGAAGATCGTGTTCGATATCGGGGGAGGAATTTCCGACAAGAGAGAGTTCAAAGCCATTCAAATCGGAGGACCCTCCGGGGCCTGTCTCCCGAGTTCCCTATTGGATCTGGAGGTCGATTTTGACTCCCTCGACGATGCCGGGGCCATGATGGGCTCCGGTGGTCTAGTCGCCATGAACGATTCGACCTGCATGGTCGATACGGCGCGGTTCTTCACTGACTTCTCCGTGGACGAATCGTGCGGCAAGTGCGTTCCCTGCCGCGTGGGGTTGAAGGTAATGCTCAACATCCTGAATCGCATCACGACAGGACAAGGGACGATGGAAGACATCGACCTGCTCGAACAATTGGGCAAGCACATCAAAAGTAGCTCCCACTGTGGTTTGGGAAAGTCGGCCCCGAATCCCGTTCTATCCACGATCCGCTATTTTCGGAATGAATACGAGGCTCACATTAAGGAGAAGAGATGCCCCGCCCTGGTCTGCACGAGCCTCATCAAATTTCGGGTCGATCCCGAAAAGTGCAAGATGTGCGGCCTCTGCAAGAAGGCGTGCCCGATGGAGGCGATCACATGGGAGAAGAAGACGCCTGCCGTCATCAATGTGGAGAAGTGCATTCGCTGCCGGTCCTGTATTCAGGCGTGTAAGTTTACTGCCATCGAATGAGAAATATACTTCATGAGGGAGAGTTAAGTACGAGATGGGAACTCAAATGATCAAGCTGAAGATTGATGAAATCGAGATTGAGGTTGAGAAGGGGAAGACCATCCTCGAGGCAGCTCAATCTGCGGGGGTCCGGATTCCCTCCCTCTGCCACGACCGAAGGCTCATTCCCTTTGGGGCCTGCCGCCTCTGCGTCGTTCAGCAGAAAGGAAAGTCCGAGCTTTTGCCGTCGTGTTTCACCCCCGCAAGAAACGGGATGGAGATCACGACTCAATCTCCAAAAATTTCTGAATCGAGACGGTTGCAGCTCCAGTTCATTCTGCTCAACCATCCGATGATCTGCCCCCGCTGTGAAAAAGAAGGCGAATGCGACCTCCAGAATCTGATCTATGAATACGGGGTGGAGGAGACACGCTATCCGTGGGAGCCGGTGAGATCCCCTGCCGACGATCGATCTCTTCTGCTCCAGAGAGACTCCGACAAATGTATTCTCTGCGGCCGGTGTGCTCGCATCTGTGACGAGGTTCAGGGAGTAGGAGAACTCTCTTTTACCCGAAGGGGGATCAAGACAACCATCGATACCGACTTTCATCGCCCCATGGAATGCGAATTTTGCGGCCAGTGCATGGATACGTGCCCGGTGGGGGCCATTACCAGCGACCGCTTCGACTATACGGCCAAATCGTGGGAGTTGAAGGAGACGACCACCCCCTGCCCTTACTGTGCTTGCGGTTGCCTTCTCACCATAGGCTCGAAAGATGGAGAAGTCAAAAGGGTCTTTTCCGATCCTGCCAAAGGCCCAAGCGACGGAAACCTCTGCGTCAAGGGAAGGTTCGGCTGGGACTTCGCCGATCATCCTGAAAGGATCAAGACCCCTCTTTTAAGAGCGAACGGGTCTTTCAAAGAGGCCTCTTGGGATGAGGCCCTGCAATTCATAACCCGTCAGATTGAAGAGACTAAAGACAAATACGGTCCCCAGGCGATCGGGGCTATGGCCTCGAGCCGGCTGACCAATGAGGAATATTATCTGTTTCAAAAGTTATTTCGGGAGGCAATCGGAACAGATCAGATTGGTTACGGTAGCGACAGCGCCTACAGCGGCCTGACAGAGGGTCTGGCAAAGACATTGGGTATGGCCGCCTCTACCAACTCGATCCAAGAGATCCGGAAAGCCGATTGCATTCTCGTGATCGGTGTAGACCCTGCAGCGACACACCCGATCATCAAGAATGAGATCCATCTGGCCATCCGGCGGAACAGGGCTCAGTTGATCGTACTCGGCTCTCATGATATCGGCCTCAGCCGAGCCACGCAGATCTCTCCCATGTTTCATCCCAGTGTGACGCTCACGGCGAAACCCGGGATGGAGGTCTCCTTGCTCAACGCCATAATCGGAGCCATATTGAGAGAAGGCCTTGAGGATAAAGGGTTCATCAGAGAGCGAACCCAAGGAATAGAAGAATTGAAAAAGAAAATGGCCCCCTCAGATGAATCGCTCGGAACCCTTCCGGAGGCGAAGAAGACAGAAATTGAAAAGGCAGCCAGGGCATTTGCGCAGGCTAAGAAGGCCATGATTCTGATCGGTTCTGGTCTCTGGTCCCACATCGCCTCAAAAGAGGTCGCCACCGCCGCTTCCAACCTTGCCCTGATCACAGGTCATATCGGAAAGGAATCCTCAGGGATTCTTATCCTACTCGATAAATGCAATGCCCAGGGAGCCATCGATATAAGGGAAGGTGTAAAAGGAAGCGGTTGGGGATGGAAACACCTCATCGAAAAGGCAGAGGAAGGAAAGTTAAGGGCTGCTTATATCGTCGGGGAAAACCCTCTCATGACCTATTCCAATACTCATCAACTGAAGAAAGCCTTGGAAAATCTTCCATGTCTTATTGTTCAGGATCTCTTCATGACGGAAACCGCAAAGATGGCCCATGTTGTCCTCCCTGCGAGTGCTTTTGTGGAAAAGAGCGGAACATACACCAACCTGGAGCGGAGGGTTCAGAAGTTAAATCCTCTTCGCCCGCCCCGAAACCAGTCAAGACCGGATTTCGAGATCTTCTTGAACTTGTTACGCCTCCTCGAATGTCCTGTGCCAGGAGAAACGCCCGAGGCCATCTTTGAAGAAATCTGCCGTCAGATCCCCCATTACCGGGGTATTCAGGATGGAATGCAATGGCCAAATAATGCTTCTTACCTCTATGCTGACGGCTTCCCAAGCGGAAAAGCGAAATTGATACCGGCTGGGAAGATACCGGGGCCTCCGATTCCGGAAGGCTATCCTTTCCAGCTAATCCAGAGACCTTCGCTTTTCCAATCCGGTCTTCTCAGTTCTAAGAGCGATGCCTTGAAAGCGGTCTCTGAAAAGCCTTACCTGGAAATGAACGATGAGGATGCCAGAAGCCTTAAGATCGAAGAGGAGGAAGTCATCCAGGTCTCAACCCATGGGGGACATTCCTTGAGGATGAAAGTGAGACTTTCCTCAAAACCTGTTCCGGGGGTCATCACTGCTCCTTATCCCTGTCCCCTCGTTGATGACAGAGGGATCAGTTCGGTCAAAGTCGAAAGGTTAAAAGCAAACTAAGTAATCCCTCTCTCTCTCCTGCTGTCGAGCGGAAAGAGGGATTCCAAGAAAGGGGGAAATGGAATGAACATTATCGTGTGTGTAAAGAGGGTCCCGGAAACGGCAGATGCCGATGTCGTCATCGACAAATCGGGAAAGGACATCGAAAGGAGCGGATTGGTATTCGATCTCAATGAGTGGGACAACTATGCCATTGAAGAAGCCATTATGCTCAAGGAAAAGATGGGAGGCACCGTGACGGTGATCTCCATGGGAGGGGAAGATTCAAACGAATCCCTCCGGAAATGTATGGCCATGGGCGCCGACGATGCCGTCCGGTTGACCGACCCTGCGTTTGTGGGGTCGGACGGTTTCGCCACGGCAAAGGCGTTGGCAGAGGCGGTCCGAAAAATCCCTCATGACCTGGTTTTTGCAGGCGTACAAGCTGAAGATGACGGGTTTGGACAAGTCGGAGTTGCCTTGGCCGAGATCTTAGGAATTCCTCACGTCTCTCTCGTTAACTCTCTCGAAGTTCAGGAAAAGAAGATGAAGGTCCATCGAGAGCTGGAAGGAGGGTTAGAGGAGGTGGTTGAAGTCGACCTTCCCGCTGTCTTGACGATTCAAACTGGAATCAACCAACCCCGGTATGTCTCGATCATGGGTATTCGAAAGGTGGCCAAAAAAGAGATTAAAACCTTTGGTGTTTCGGATCTCAATTTGAAGCCTGAAGACGTTGGTCTCTCCGGTTCGTACATCCAGCTGGAAAAGATCTTCCTTCCTCCAGTGGGCGAAGGAGCGCAGATGTTGGAGGGGAAGCCGGAAGACATAGCATCGAAGGTTTTCGACATTCTGAAAGATAAAGGAGGGCTCACCTAATGAAGAAGATCATCGCCTTAGCAGAGCATCGGCAGGGAGAGTTGCGAGATATAACATGGGAGGTCCTTTCCAAGGGGAGACAATTGGCCGAGGGGATGGGAGCAGAGGTCGAGGTCGCCCTTCTGGGCAAGGGTGTAAAAAAATTGGCGGAAGCCCTCAAGCCAAAAGCCAATCGAGTCCTTCTTGTTGAAGACGATCGTCTTGAGGCATTCAACTCAGAGACCTATCAGAAGGTTCTTACCCAACTGATCACAGAGAGGAAGCCGTCACTGACTCTCATCGGACATACGGCCATGGGAATGGATATCGCTCCGGCACTGGCAGTACAACTCAAGATGCCCCTTGCCACAGACTGTATCGGGGTCGACGTAGCCGGAGAGAGCTTTGCGCTTACTCGTCAACTTTACGGAGGAAAGGTCAACGCCGCCGTTTCCTTCCGAAAAAACGGACCTTATATGATTACCCTTCGTTCCGGCGGCTTTCCGGTGGTGGAAAAGGAGGCTTTTCCGGGTGAAATCGTTTCCATCCCCTCTCCATTGACGGACGAAGGTCTGGCCAAGCGCTTCCTCCAGTACGTGGAAGCCGCAGTGGGTGAAGTGGATATTACTCAGGCCGATGTCCTGGTCTCTGTCGGAAGAGGAATTAAAGAAGCAGAGAACATACCGCTTGTCAAAGAGTTAGCTGACATGCTGGGAGGGGCACTCTCCTGTTCCAGACCTGTTGTGGATAAGAAGTGGTTGCCCAAAGACCGCCAGGTAGGAACCTCAGGCAAAACCGTGAAACCGAAAGTTTACGTTGCCATCGGGATCAGCGGCGCGTTTCAGCATGTGGCAGGGATGAAAGGCGCTGGAACGGTGATCGCAATCAATAAAGATCCGAAAGCCCCTATCTTTAGTGTTGCTAACTACGGTATTGTGGCAGACCTGTTCAAGTTTGTCCCCGTTTTGAAAGAAAAGCTCAAGGAGCTCAAAAAGAGTTAAGTAAAAACGATGAACGATACGATTTTCATAATGCATTATAGTAAGTTATCATTAGAAGAGAGAAGATGAATTTTGAATTAACCGGAGAGCAGAAGGACATTCAGAAAGCTGCCAGGGAGTTCGCCCAGGGAGAGTTTGACAAGGAGAAGATCCTGGAGTGGGAGCAGAACCATACCTTCCCCAGGGAACTCTGGAAAAAGGCCTGCAAACTGGGATTCGTAGGCATTCACTTCCCGGAGGAGTACGGCGGCCAGGGTTATGGGATCACTGAGAATGCCCTGATCGTTGAAGAACTCTGCCGGAGAGACTCGGGAGTCGGCATCGCTCTGAGCCTTGTTGATTTCTCTTCCGAGGTGGTTCTCCGTTTCGGAACCCATGAGCAGAAGAAGAAGTATCTCATTCCGGTCACGAAGGGAGAATTTATCTCTGCCGGCGCCTACACAGAACCAGACCACGGGAGTGATATCACCGCAATGGCCACCACGGCAGTGAAGCAGGGAGGAGCCTTTGTCATTAATGGAACCAAGACATTCATCACCAATGGGAGCCTGGCGGATTTCTTCGTTGTTCTCTGCCAGACCGATCCCGGTGTGAAGCCTCCGTATCGCGGTCAATGCACGATTCTCGTTGAAAAAGGGGCAAAGGGATTGGAGGCGACTGAGATCATGCCCAAGATGGGCATCCGAATGACATCGACGGTTGAGCTCTCCTTCAATGATGTCAGAGTTCCCTTGACGCATCTTCTTGGTGAAGAAAACAAGGGGTTCTATCAAGTGCTTGAATTTTTCGATGAAAGCAGGATTGAGATCGCTGCCCAGGCCCTTGGCATCGCCCAGGGGGCTTTTGACCGGGCCCTGGACTATGCGAAGCAGAGAGAGCAGTTTGGAAAGAAACTGGCCGATTTTCAGATCACCCAGCACAAGCTGGCGGATATGGCAACCAAGATCGAGACCGCCAGGCTCCTTGTCTATAAGGCTGCCTGGAACTATGACCAGAAGAGGATCGATCCGAAACTGACCTCCATGGCCAAGATGTTTGCAGGAAAGACAGCGGTAGAGGTCGCTGACGAGGCTATCCAGATTTTCGGAGGTTATGGCTACATCACCGAATACGAAGTAGAGCGTTTCTATCGCGATGCAAAGATCACAGAAATCTATGAGGGGACGAAAGAGATCCAGAAGAATACGATTGCCTCTGCCTTGATTGGGAAATTAAACTAAGATCTTTGGCATTGGAATTACAATTGAAGGTCAATCAAATGGAACAAATGAAGAACGAAGAGACGAGAGAAGTCATTCCCGAAATCCTAGTCATCGGGGCCGGTATTGCGGGCATGCAGGCTGCCCTGGATATCGGCGACAAGGGGTTTAAAGTCCATTTAGTGGAGAAGGAAACTTGCGTCGGTGGCCATATGGCCCAATTGGATAAGACCTTTCCCACTCTGGACTGCTCTGCCTGTATCAGCACGCCCAAAATGGTTGATACGGCGAATCATCCTAACATCAACCTTCTCACCTACTCAGAGATCGTTGGGATTGAAGGGAAGGCTGGACATTTCAAGGTCACGGTCAGGAAGAAACCCCGTTTTGTCGATGTCACCAAATGTACGGGTTGTGGTGACTGCGCAGCTCAATGCCCCGTCACCCTCCCCAACGAATTTGACATGGGATTGGGAAATAGGAAAGCAATTTATATCTCCTTCCCCCAGGCCGTTCCGCTTAAATATACGATGGATCGCCGGGGGACTTCCCCCTGTACGGCCACCTGCCCCCTTCACTGCAATTCCCATGGCTATGTGGCCCTTATCTCTCAAGGCAAGTTTAAAGAGGCGCTTGCGCTGGTGAGGGAGAAACTCCCCTTCCCCGGAATTTTGGCGTATGCCTGCGCTCATCCATGTGAAAGGGAGTGTAAGCGGATTGAGAAGGACCGACCGATTTCCATCTGTCATCTCAAGAGGTTCCTCGTCGACCACGTTGAAGAACCTGAGTTTGAATTTACACCTCCCGAAGAAAAGAGAAAAAAGATTGCGATCGTGGGCGGAGGGCCATCCGGCCTCACCGCCGCATACGATTTGAGAAAAATGGGTTACGGCGTCACTCTTTTTGAATCCAAAGGTGAGCTGGGCGGTCTTCTCACTCACGCTTTCCCTTCCTATCGTCTTCCGAAGCAGGTGGTGGAAAAGGACCTCTCTGTGATCGGTAAGATGGGAATAGAGGTCAAATGCAATACTCAGGTGGGAAAGGACGTCTCTCCAGAAACGCTGGCGCAATCCTATGATGCGATCTTTATCGCCGGAGGTGTCACCAGCGCCGCCCCAATCCTTCACATGTTTAAAGGCTTGAAGAAGACGAGAAGAGGAACGATTCAGGCCAACCCCATTTCGCTCGAAACCAGCCTGAAAGGAATCTTCGCGGGCGGAGATATGGTGACCGGGCCCGGGACGATTATTGAGTCGATGGCCCATGGAAGAAAGGCAGCCCTTTCGATTGACCGATACCTTCGCGGAGAAGACCTCCTTCAAGGAAGGGAGTCCGAAGGGACACAAATCTCACCCTTAAGGAGCCTCCTTCCCTATTCAAAGAGGATGGAGCGAGAGGTCCTGCCCGATATGGTGAAACCCGTCGCCGCCAGCCTCACCGCGGAAGAGGCGATAGAGGAGGCAAAGCGTTGTCTCAATTGCGCAGGATGTTCGGATTGCGGAGAATGCGCCAAGGCCTGCCAGCCCAAAGCCATTAATTATGGAATGAAAGAAGAAATCGTTGAACTTCATGTGGGATCCATTATCGTCGCAACCGGTTTCGATCCCTTCAACCCGAAACTGAAACCCGAATTTGGATATGGGCAGTATCCCAACGTCCTTCATGGTCTCGAGATAGAGAGGCTCTGTTCCGCCTCCGGCCCCACCAAAGGTGAAATTATCATCCAGGGAAAGAAGCCGAAAGAGGTGGTCTTTATTCATTGCGTTGGGTCGAGGGATAAATCAGCGGGCAATGAATACTGCTCAAGGGTCTGCTGCATGTATACGGCTAAGCAAGCCCATCTCCTCAGGGATAAGATTCCCGATGCCAATATCACCGTCCTCTACATGGATGTGAGGGCCTTTGGAAAAGGATTTGAGGAATTCTACGAGCGGGTCCAAAAGGAAAGGATCGTTTACAGAAGGGGAAATCCCTCCGAGGTCTATCGGAGAAATGGTAAACTGGTGGTCAGGGCGGAGGATACCCTCTTAGGAGAACCCTTTGAATTGGAGGCAGACCTGGTCGTTTTGGCTTCAGGACTCGTTCCCCGTAAGGAGGACGATCTTCTAAAAGACATCCTCAAGTTGGAGAAATCTTCTGACCGGTTTTACGCGGAGGCTCCAGGACTCGATCCCATTGTGACGGGAGTGGATGGGATCTTCCTTGCAGGGTGCTGCCAGGGGCCTAAAGATATTCCGGACACCGTGGCACAGGCTAGTGGTGCAGCTTCGATGGCCTGCGCCTTTGTAGCAAAAGGGAGAAAAACAGAAGTTAAGAGTTTAGAGTGATGAGTTATGAGTTAGGGGTTTAGAATTATGAGTGCAGAGTTAAAACCGTCACGAATTGCGAGTCACGAGTTACGAATCACGGAGAAAAAATGAAAATCGGCGTTTATATCTGTCATTGCGGTATCAACATTGCTGCGACAGTAGATATTGAAAAGGTGAGGGCCTTTGCCCAGACCCTCCCCCATGTCGCTGTCGCCAGAAACTACCAGTATATGTGCTCTGATCCCGGCCAGGATCTGATCAAGAACGATATCCGAAATAACGGCATTGATCGGGTGGTCGTGGCCGCTTGCTCACCCCGGATGCACGAACCAACTTACCGTAAAGCCGTTCACTCCGCCGGGCTCAATCCCTACTTTTTTGAAATGGCCAACATCCGTGAGCAGTGTTCCTGGGTTCATGCGAGCAAAGAGGAGGCCACGAAGAAGGCGATGGATCTGATCGCTGCCGCTGTTGCCAAAGTCTCCCTCGACGAAGCCTTGGATGAGAAGGAAGTGGGAGTCACTCCTTCTGTGTTAGTTATTGGTGGCGGCATTGCCGGAATTCAGGCCAGCCTCGATATCGCCCATTCAGGCTTTGAAGTCTATCTGGTAGAAAAATCACCGACCCTGGGAGGCCATCTCGCGCAATTGGATCGAACCTTCCCCAACCTGGAGGAGACCTCGACCATCCTCTCTCCGAAACTGAAAGAAGTTGGAAACCATCCCCTCATTCACGTTCTCACCCAGAGTGAAGCGGAAGAGGTGGAAGGATTTGTGGGCAATTTTAAGGTCAGGGTGAGGCAGACCCCCAGATACATCAATCCGGAAAAATGCACCCGATGCAAGAAATGCGAAGACGTCTGTCCAGTCAGGGTTCCGAGTGAATTCAATATGGGACTGGCCGAGAGAAAAGCGATCTATCTCCCCTCCCCTCTTGCTGTCCCTTTCACCTACACCATCGATCCCCAAAACTGTCTCTTCCTTCAAAAGGGGGAGTGTGGAAAATGCCGGGAGATTTGCCCGGAGGGAGCGATTGAGTTTGAACAGGTAGGGGTGGAACGCCAGTTCGATATCGGGACGATCATCGTGGCCACGGGTTATGACCCCTTCGATCCCAGACTAAAACCTGAGTTTGGATATGGGCTTTATAAAAACGTGATGACTGGCCTTGAGTTTGAAAGGCTGCTTTCCGGAAGCGGTCCCACTCAAGGGAAAATTGAGATCAACGGCAAGGAGCCGAAAAATATCGTATTCATCCAATGCGTTGGGTCGAGAGATAAGACGGTGGGCAATGAGTACTGCTCCAGAGTCTGTTGCATGTTTACAGCCAAACAAGCCTCTCTCGTCAAGGATCGAATCCCTGATGCGCGGGTCACCGTTTGCTATATCGACATCAGAGCTTTCGGAAAAGGATACGAACAGTTCTATGAGCAGGTCCAGAAAAAAGGAGTTCTCTACAGGAAGGGAACCCCATCCGAGATTTATCAACGATCCGGGAAATTGATCGTCAAGGCAGACGACGAACTCTTGGGGGAGCCCTATGAAGAAGAGGCCGACCTGGTTGTCCTGGCAACGGGCCTCACACAGCGAAAGGATGCCAATGGCGTCCGCAGTCTTCTGAAACTTTCCCAAAGTCCGGATCGTTTCTATCTGGAAGCCCATCCCAAGTTAAGGCCCCTCGACACGGCCACGGATGGGATCTTTTTGGCAGGAACCTGCCAAGGACCAAAAGATATTGCCGATACCCTATCACAAGCCCATGGGACAGCCTCTCGTGCAACCATTCCTCTCTTTGCAGGAAGAGTCAAGATCGAGCCCATCACTTCTGTGGTGGACGTCTCCTTCTGCGCCGGCTGCGGTCTCTGTGAACAGATCTGTGAATTCAGGGCCCTGAAGATGGATCCTTACCGAAAGGTGATGACCGTTAACGAAGCGCTCTGCAAGGGATGCGGGGCCTGCAATGCCACTTGCCCCTCAGGTGCCATCAGTCTGAGGGGTTTCAAAACCGAACAGATCATCGCCGAAATCAAAGAAGTCTGTTAGCTCGGGTCTGCTAGGGAACGGTTTGAAACCGTTCCTTAGAGAGTCGGGAATCCACCGTTCATCGTTCGTCGCTCCCATGGAAAAGGGTCTGATCCAGGTCTACACCGGGAATGGAAAGGGCAAGACCACTGCTGCATTAGGACTTGCCCTTCGGGCCGTTGGTCACGGACTGAAGGTCTTGGTCATCCAGTTTATGAAAGGAAATATCCGTTACGGCGAATTCGAGTCTTACAAAAAGCTCTCTCCATACCTGACGATCAAGCAAACGGGTCGGGAGACTTTTGTTTCAAAAACGAATCCAGATCCCGTTGACATAAAATTAGTTCAAGATGGATTTGCCCTAGCTAAAAAGGCTATCGCCGACGAAGAATATGACATCATTATCCTCGACGAAATCAATGTCGCCATCGACTACGGATTGATCCCTCTCACCGATTTTCTTCACGTTCTTGATACCAAGCCCGGCGGAGTTGAACTCATTCTGACAGGAAGAAACGCCAGGCCAGAGGTGATGGACCGGGCCCATCTTGTTACAGAAATGGTGGAGCGAAAGCACTATTTTAAGAACGGAGTTTCAGCTCGAAAGGGCATTGAAATCTAACTCCGTGTTGGTGACTCGTGATTGGTGATCCGTAATAAAAAAAAGAGAAAAACATAACCCTCGGAATAAGTGCAATAGAAAGTCACGAGCCACGATCCACGAATCACGCATAACGGATTAAAGGGGCAAACGGAGTGTCCAAAAAAGACAAACTTAAGACGATTGAACAGGATAAGGAAAGATGGATCGGGGATATGTCAAAACTCCTCTCTGAAACCCCTGAGCGCCTCCCCCGCTTCTCCACGGTTTCCGATTTGGAGATCAAGGGTCTCTACACACCGGAAGACATAAAAGACATCGACTATTCCAGAGACATTGGCCTTCCGGGTGTCTATCCCTTCACCCGGGGAGTTCAGTCTTCCATGTATCGAGGAAGGCTCTGGACCATGCGAATGTTCTCCGGCCTGGGAGGTCCGGAGGAAACGAACCAACGCTTCCACTACTTGCTGGCTCACGGTGAAACCGGTCTCTCCATCGCCTTTCACTATCCTACCCTGATGGGCTATGACAGTGATTCCCCAATGTCGAGAGGTGAAATCGGGAAATGCGGTGTGGCGATCGACACTCTCAAAGATATGGAAATTCTCTTCGAAGGTATTCCCCTGGATAAGGTCACCACCTCCATGACCATCAACCCGCCTGCTTCCATCCTACTGGCCATGTATATTGTGCTGGCGGAGAAGCAAGGGATCAGCAAGAACGAAATTGGAGGAACGATCCAGAATGACATGCTGAAGGAATTCATTGCCCAAAAAACCTTCATGCTTCCTCCTAAGCCTTCTCTTCGAATCATTGTGGATACGATTGAGTACTGCACAAGAGAAGTACCGCGCTGGAACACGATCAGCATCAGCGGCTATCACATCCGTGAAGCAGGGTCGACAGCGGTTCAAGAGCTTGCTTTTACCCTGGCTGATGGGATCGCCTATGTTGAAGCGGCGATCGAGAGAGGACTCAACGTGGACGAGTTTGCTCCGAGGCTATCCTTTTTCTTCGATGCTCATATCGATTTCTTTGAAGAAATGGCCAAATTCAGAGGGGCTCGAAGGATGTGGGCCAAAATCATGAAAGAGCGGTTCATGACAAAAAATCCACGTTCCTGGACGCTCCGCTTTCACGCCCAAACCGCGGGCTGCTCTCTTACTGCACAGCAACCCTATAACAATGTCGTGCGAACCGCTTGCGAGGCATTGGCAGCTGTATTAGGAGGAACTCAATCGCTCCATACGAACTCCCTTGACGAGACCTATGCCATCCCCACAGAGGAAGCGGTGACCGTCGCCCTGCGGACACAACAGGTCCTCGCAGAGGAAACCGGCGTGACGAATACCATTGACCCGCTGGCGGGCTCTTATTTTATCGAGGCCCTTACCAGTCAAATTGAAGAACAGGCGTGGGAATACATTCGAAAAATCGATGAAATGGGAGGAATGGTGGCAGCCATTGAGAGAGGGTATCCCCAATCTGAAATCGCTGAGTCTGCTTACAAGTTCCAGAAACAAGTTGACTCGGGAGAGAAGGTCATTGTCGGAGTCAATAAGTATATAACAGATCATCCTCCGATAACGACCTGGAGGATGAACCCGGACATTGAACAACGGCAGTTGAGACGACTGCGTGAGGTGAAGGAGACGCGGGACAATCAAAAAGTTAGAGAGTTCCTCCATGAAATTCGGAAGGCTTCTCAAAACGGAGAAAACCTCATGCCTCACATTATCGATGCCGTGAGGGAATATACGACCATCCAGGAAATCTGTGACGTGTGGAGAGATATTTTCGGGACATACACAGACCCGGGGTACTTTTAAATTGCGGAATGTAGAATGTAGCCCCTTACCCTTCCCCTCTCCCCAGTGGGGAGAGGGCGGCGTGGAGGGAAACGGCTAAGGAGAAGATGATGGGCCTCGACCGGAAGATTCGAATTCTGATTGCAAAGCCCGGCTTGGATGGGCACGATCGGGGAGCAAAGATCATTGCAAGGGGGTTCAGGGACGCCGGTTTTGAGGTAATTTATACAGGTCTCCACCAGACACCCGAGCAGATTGTGGCGGCTGCCATCCAAGAGGATGTGGATGCCATCGGATTATCCAGTCTGGCCGGGGCCCATGATTATCTTTTCCCAAGGGTGATTGAACTTCTTAAAGAAAAAGGAGCAGAGGATATCATCGTCTTTGGAGGGGGGATTGTCCCTGAGGAGGACATCCCTGCCCTCACACAATGTGGAGTCAGAGCCATCTTCGCTCCCGGCACATCTATCGAAGAGGCTGTTAAGTGGGCCCGTGACAATATCAAACCCCGCAGTTAAAACTCCAAAGCTCAAATCGAGGAGGAACAAGAATGATAACATTTAAAGAAGGGAATTTAAGGGTTCCAAAATGGAATCGGAAAGTTTTTGTCGTGGCTGGAGGGACAACGGCCTATAAGAAATACTTTCCAGAATATAAGCTGGAAGAACTGGTCATGATCGCCTTCAAGAATATGTTAGAGGATAATGATTTGAAAAGAGACCCGTTGGAGGTGAAGGGACTAATCAACTTCGCAACATACGGTGAGTTCGCCGACCACTTTCAAGATCAACTGCTCTGTGAGGCTAAGATCCATGACTATTTGGGGCTGGACCCTCTTCATAATTTAGGTATCAAAACAGGAGGCGCTACCGGAGGTTCAACGATACTTGCTGCAGCTATGGCAGTGGCCTCGGGTTATGCCAATGTGGCCCTGGCTGCCGGCTGGGAGCGCATGGATGAAGTGGATACCCGGACCGGTAACTATTATATCGCGACAGCGGCTTGCAAGGATTTTGAAACTCGCTTGGGCCGAATTTACTCATCCTATTATGCCCCCATGGCAAATCGTTTTGCTGAGACGTTTAAGGTATCCGAAGTCACCCGAGCAAAAATAGCAGTCAAAAACCATGGCTACGCCTGCTCCTCCCCTTATGCCCACCAAGCAGGGAAATATACGGTCGAGGAAGTCTTGGCTAGCCCCATTTCCGCCTATCCGTTGCGATTCCTTGAATGCTGCGCCATGAGCGCTGGGGCAGCCTGTGTACTGGTCTGTGATGAAGAGACAGCTTACAAGTTAACGGACCATCCCTGTGAACTATTTATCTGTGGCGGAACACATACCTTAAGGGTGGCTGATCGAAGACATATGGAAGTTCCCCTTCTTCCTAACGAAACCCCGGAGACTTATAAAGATCTTTATTCAAAAGAAGGAGCAAGATATCCAGGATTCGAGAGTTTCTTGGCTGCTCGGTTTGCAGCCTGGCTGGTCTATCGTATGGCTGGCATCAAGAATCCCCTTGAGGAGATGGATCTGGTAGAACTTCACGATGCCTTCACCATCAGTGACTTACAGACCTATGGGGATATCGGGCTCAGGCCTTATGGTCAGGAGCAAGATTACATTGAGTCTGGAGATGCCTATTACATCAATCCCAATACAGGGAAACCGGGGAAATGTCCTTCCAACCTATCGGGTGGACTGATAGGAACAATGCATGCAGTCGGAGCAACGGGCATCTTTCAGGCTGCTGAGTGCCTATGGCAGTTGCAACAAAAATACGATAAATTTCATGGTGATCCCAAGATCTGGAAGAAATGGGGTAAAGAAAAACCCAAGGTTTGGCAGAGCTTGCAGATTCCCGAAGGCAGCAAACAGGCCCTGTGGGTCTCCCATGCGGGCGTTGGTTCCCATGTGACTGTAGGTATTCTTAGAAAGAGCTGGTAAACCCTGTGCATTCCCCTGAAAGAGGGGTTACGACTCGGAATAGTTTTCTAAGGAATCGCACTCCGTTCCGTGAAAGAAAGCGTGGCTTGAATAGTACAGGGCAAAGGAGGAAAGTCCTATGGTAAAGAAAAAAATAGGATCAAAGAAGAACGAACGAACAAACAAGAAAACTCAGGGTAAAAAAAAGGGCCAAATCAAGAAAAAGATCCAGACAAAGAAAAGAGGAGAAATAAAATTTATCGGTCGGGTCACCAAAATCCGTCAAAAGGAGCCAGCTACGGTGATTGAATGGCCCCGATCAATTACCCACATCCATACCTACGGGATGTTGTCTCCTTTTTTCGAAGGTCTCAGGAAAGGAGAATTGCGAGCCTCCCTCTGTTCCAACAGGGACTGTGCGGAAAACCGCCTCTGGATACCACCTCGGGCTCATTGCCCGGACTGCCATCAGGAAATGGTCTGGAAGACGTTGCCCAACCCTGTCATCGGCAAGATCTATACGTTCACCGAAGTGGTTTATGCGGGCACAGGCATTGAGCTTTCCACTCCTTATTGGCAGGTCGATGTGGAAATCCCGGGCCTGGCGACGATCCCTAAGAGCTATTTACTATACGGAAAACCCTATATCGGGATGAAGGTCAAGGCGGAGTTCAGGACGAAGAATCCCACAAACACGGTGCTCGACTACTACTGGGTGCCGTACGAAGAATAAATGAATTTTAGGGTTTAAGGATTCGAGGATTCAAGGGTTCAAGTGAACTGCCTTGGAAACAACAAAAATCCTTAATAGCTTAAGCGACACGAAAACCCGGGAACCCTTGACCCCTTGAACCCTTTTTTCGGAGGTCTGTATGCCGCTCAATTTCGATTTGACGGACCAGCAACAGATTCTACGAAACATGGTGAGAACCTTTGCCGAGAAGGAGATCGCCCCCATTGCCCAGGAGCTTGATGACAAAGAAGAATTTTCCTATGCCCTGACAAAGCGGATGGGCGAGCTTGGCCTTTTCGGCCTCTTTGTCTCTGAAGAATATGGCGGAGGCGATCTCGGTTATCTCTTCTACATCATCGCAGTTGAAGAGATCGCGCGAGTCGACGGCTCTCAGGCTGCTACGCTCGCGGCGGGCAACTCTTTGGGAATTGCGCCCATTTATTACTACGGAAATGAAAGCCAAAAAAAAGAATGGCTGCCCGTTCTCTGCAAAGGGGAGGCCCTCTCCTCCTTTGGGCTGACAGAGCCGAACGCCGGGTCTGACGCAGGTGCCTCGAGAACGACGGCAAATTTGGAAGTAGACCATTGGGTGATTAATGGTTCAAAGATTTTCATCAGTAATTCCGCCACGGACATCAGTAAAGTCTGTGTGGTTCAAGCGGTCACCGGAAAGCGGGCGGACGGAAGGAATGAGCTCTCCTGTATCTTAGTTCCCAACGGAACCCCTGGTTTTACAACGCAAACAATGCACGGCAAGATGGTCTGGAGATCCTCCAACACCGGCGAACTCTACTTCACGGATTGCAAGGTGCCCAAGGAGAATCTTCTCGGCAAGCGGGGCGATGGGCTCCATCAGATGCTGGCCACACTGGATGCTGGAAGGCTCAGCATTGCAGCCATGGGCTTGGGGGGCGCACAGGGTGCTTTTGAATTGGCTCTTAAATACGCGAAGCGGCGGGAACAATTCGGAAGACCCATAGCCTCATTTCAGGTAAATGCCTTCAAATTCGCAGACATGGCAACAGAGATCGAGATGGCAAGGCTCCTGCTCTACAAGGCCTGCTGGCTATGCGAGCAGCATCGTCCCTTCTCGAAGGAAGCCGCTATGGCGAAGATGTTCTGCTCCGAAATGTATCATCGCGTAGCAAACCAAGCGGTCCAGCTCCACGGTGGATACGGTCTGATGAAGGAATATGCCGTCGAACGCCATTATCGAAACCAGAAGCTCTTGGACATCGGGGAAGGGACTTCCGAGGTCCAAAGGATTGTCATCGCCC
Organism: Syntrophaceae bacterium UBA1163; assembly: GCA_002311635.1. Classification (GTDB taxonomy): domain Bacteria; phylum Desulfobacterota; class BSN033; order BSN033; family UBA1163; genus UBA1163. The sequence continues at coordinate 87 of DBZJ01000033.1, read as the reverse complement.
GGCATATCGGGGTCCCAGGCAGAACTCTATAGAGTCACAAGTTGAGAGTTACGAGTTATGAATTATCAGTAGTGTCCCAACGTTATT
>DBZJ01000062.1 GCA_002311635.1 Syntrophaceae bacterium UBA1163 | reverse complement strand
TAATTTTTAGAGGAACCCTTAAGCGAATCAGCTAAAATGAGAGGCCATAGGGGGATAGGATGATACACGGAGTGAGGACCAAGGCGTTAAAGATGATTCCGGATGAGCGGGGAAGAGTCATGGAGATTCTCAGGGCCGATGACGACCTGTATCTTAAGTTCGGTCAAGTGTATTTCACCACCACCTATCCTCAGGTGGTGAAGGCCTGGCACTACCATAAAATCCAAACCGATCACATCTGCGCCATCCAGGGCATGATCAAGCTGGTCCTTTATGATCCGCGAGAGGGTTCCTGGACCAAAGGAGAGATTAACGAATTTTTTATCGGGGTTTACAACCCCCTGCTGGTACAAGTGCCCAACGGGATCTATCACGGCTGGAAATGCATCAGCGAGGGAGAGGCCATCATCCTGAACGTCCCGACGGAGGTCTACGTTCACAGCGCGCCGGATGAGTACCGTCTTCCACCTCATGGGAAGGACATCCCTTATGATTGGGGGAGGAAAGATGGTTGACAACTGCCCGCATAGGGCAGAGGGCATAGCGCAGAGCCTCCAATCTTTTTACGCCGTGCGCTTCGCGCTATGCGCCATGCAATTCGTTGATTGGAGTGAGCGATGAAGGTATTGGTGACCGGGGGTTGTGGGTTCATCGGAAGTAATTTCATCCGTTATTTTTTGAAAGCCTATCCCGATTATTCCCTGATCAATATCGATAAATTGACCTACGCCGGAAATTTGGAAAACCTCTCCGATCTCTCGCATTCTCCCCGTTACCATTTCATTCGAGGAGACATTACGGATGCCCCTCGAATAGAAGAACTGATCGGCAAAGGGGTAGAGGCCATCGTTAACTTCGCAGCGGAATCGCATGTGGACCGGTCGATCGAAGACCCCAGCGCGTTTATGAAGACCAATGTCTTCGGGACGTTCGTTCTTCTCGAAGCGGTGCGGAAGGTTTTTCCCAAACGGCGGATCCGGTTCCTGCATATCTCCACGGACGAGGTCTACGGCTCCCTCGGCAAAAGCGGGGCATTCACCGAGGCAACTCCCCTGGCACCCAATAGCCCTTATTCAGCGAGCAAGACGGCAGCGGATATGTTGGTCAGGGCTTATCATTATACTTACGGGCTTCCTGCCACGATCACCCGTTGTTCAAATAATTATGGGCCTTACCAATTCCCCGAAAAACTGATTCCATTGATGATCGCGAATGCCCTCGAAAATAAAGAGCTACCCATTTATGGCGATGGGATGAATGTGCGGGACTGGATCTATGTCGAAGACCATTGTCGTGCATTGGATGCGGTGTTGCACCGAGGCAAGGAGGGAGAAATCTACAATATAGGGGGGCGAAGCGAAAAGCCAAATTTAACTGTGGCCAAGACGATTTTGGATCTGTTGGGAAAACCTCATTCTCTGATTCGTTTCGTCACCGATCGGCCAGGCCACGATCGTCGTTATGCGATTGACTTCTCTAAAATCGAGCGAGAGCTGGGGTGGAAACCCACTGTTTCCTTTGAACAAGGAATCGGCTTGACGGTGGCATGGTACCAGGCCCATCCGGAGTGGTGGAAAAAAATAAGAACGGGGGAATATTTGGACTATTACAATAGGATGTATAGGGACCGATGATTCGGGTTGCTTGGGTTTCTTGAGTTTCTTGGGCTACCAGGGTTGACAAAATAAATTACTTCGTTGAACCCAGTAAACCCAACAAACTGAATAGATGAGAAGATGAGACGGATTTTGGTGGTCGGGGCGAAAGGGATGTTGGGAAGAGATCTGATGGAGGTTCTGCATTCCTCAATCCCGGGTGACGAAGTCGTCGGGTGGGATATAGAAGAAATCGATATTCAAAAGGAAGAGGACACGGTCACGAAGATTGAAAAACTTCGGCCAGACATCGTGATCCATATCGCCGCCTATACCGATGTGGACGGGTGTGAATTGAACAAGGAGAAGGCCTTTGCCGTAAATGCCGAAGGGACGAGGTCTGTGGCCCTTGCGGCCTCGAAATGTCATGCGAAGATGGTCTACCTGAGTACGGACTACGTCTTCGATGGGGACAAAAGAGAACCCTATTTAGAGAACGATTCTCCTCATCCCCTGAATGTGTACGGTCAATCCAAATTAAAGGGAGAGCAGTGCGTCCAGGCCCTGGTCAAAGATTTTCTGATCATTCGGACCCAGTGGCTTTATGGACTATTTGGCAAAAACTTTGTGTCCTCGATTATCCGACAGGCTAGGGAGAAAAGCACGCTTTCCATTGTGGATGACCAAACGGGGTCGCCGACGTACACCGTTGATTTGGCGAAAGCCGTTTCCGTGCTGATTCAGTTTGGTGCCCGCGGGATCTTTCACGTGGCGAACAGCGGTCTCTGCACCTGGTGTTCCTTCGGCCAGACCATTTTGGAACTTTCGGGGGTAAATCGAGTGAAGGTAATCCCCATTTCTTCGATGGAACTCGGTCGTCCGGCAACGCGACCTTTTTATTCTGTCCTGGGTTGTCAGAAGTTGAAAGAAGAGACAGGATTGACAATGCGTCCGTGGTCCGAGGCGCTGAAGGACTACTTAAGAACACTCAATTGAGAAAAAATCCGAAATTTCACCTTACCCCGTCCCTCTCCAGCCGCCCGCCTGCGTGAAGCCCCGCCTTGCGGGACGAAGGCAGGGGAGAGGGGAAGGGTGAGTGAGAAAAATGTCAGAAGAAAATTCTCAGATTTAGCCATATAGGACTCCAAGGGGGTTGGCAATGAATATCTGTATTATTGGCACAGGCTACGTGGGATTAGTGACGGGAGCGTGCTTAGCAGAGTTTGGAATGAGTCTGGTCTGTGTGGACAACGATCGCCAGAAGATCGAGCTTCTCCGGCAGGGGAAGGTGACCATCCATGAACCCGGGCTTGAAGACCTCGTGGCGAAGAACATGAGGGAAGGGAGGCTTTCGTTTTCAACGAGCATCGAGGAGGGCGTGAGATCGAGCCTGGTGATCTTCATTGCAGTTGGGACCCCTTCGGATGCCGACGGCTCTGCCGACCTTAAATTCGTCGAAGAGGTCGCGGAAGAAATCGCCCGAAACATGGATGGCTACAAGGTAGTTGTGGTGAAATCCACGGTTCCGGTGGGGACTTGTCGCCGACTGAAACAACTGATCAAAGACCGTCAAGTCCGTCCCACTCCATTCGATATCGTCTCCAATCCCGAGTTTCAGAGGGAGGGATCGGCGATTGAAGATTTCATGCGGCCGGATCGGGTCACCATCGGTGCAGAAAGTGAACAGGCCGTTGCCATCATGAAGGATATTTATAGTGCCCTTTATATTATCGAGACTCCTTTTGTGATCACCTCCTTGGAAACGGCCGAGATGATCAAATATGCGTCCAATTCCTTCCTGGCCACCAAGATAAGCTTTATCAATGAGATTGCCAACCTGTGTGAGGCCGTTGGCGCCGACGTCCATCATGTGGCAAGGGCCATGGGGCTGGATGGGAGGATCGGGAAGAAATTTCTGCATCCAGGTCCGGGCTACGGGGGTTCCTGCTTTCCAAAGGACACGCGAGCCCTTTGGAAAATGGCCCAGGAGAGCGGATATTCCTTCAAAATTCTCGACGCAGTCATCAAAGCCAATGAAGAGCAAAAAAAGAGGATGGTCGGCAAGATCATCGAAAAGGTGGGGGATCTCAAAGGAAAGACCATCGGGGTGCTGGGTCTTGCCTTCAAGCCGAACACAGACGACATCCGGGAATCCTCTTCGATTGTGATCATTCAGGGGCTTTTGGACATGGGGGCCAAAGTGAAGGCGTTTGATCCGGCAGCCATGGAGGAAGCCAAGGCCGTTCTCCCCGGGATAGAGTTCGGAAAAGATGCCTATGATGTGGTCAGGGGGGCGGATGCATTGGTCCTGGCCACAGAGTGGAATCAATTTCGGCGTTTGGATCTTACGCACATCAAAGAATTGCTGAAAGCCCCGGTCTTCATCGATCTGAGAAATGTTTACGACCCGGATCAGATGAAGCGATTGGGCTTTGATTACTGCGGCGTTGGAAGGTGAAGGTTGGTATCGGGTCGTTCTGAGAAGGATTGGATCTTTGTTTCCGATGCCCACTTTACAGGACGAGACCCTGAGTCCATGGAGGCATTTCAGGGATTTTTGGATTCAGAGAAAGGCCAGATCGGTTGTCTGGTGATCCTCGGCGACTTTTTTGAATTCTTCTTCGGTTTTAAAAAATTTTTTATAAGGGAAAAGTCTTCTGCCTTTACAGACTACCTTCCCGTGTTCAATAAGCTCCAAAGTCTGTATCGCGAAGGAACCCAAATTAAGTATTTTGAGGGGAATCACGATTTTTTTCTCCGCTCTTTTTTTTCAGAGCAATTCGGGATGGAGGTTGAAGTTTATCCCGATGGATACGAGGAGAGGTTGGAAGGCAAGAGAGTTTTCATCGCCCATGGAGATTTATCGAATCCGAAACAGTGGGCTTATCGGATCTTCCGCGGAATCCTTAAAAACTCGGTGACCTATCGTCTCATCCAGGTTGCGGGCCCTCGGATTTCGAGATGGGTTGCCCGAAAGCTAAGCGACCTGAGCTATGAGAAGTATCACAACGATGTCCAACCTGCTTCCCCTCCGGCTTTCAAGGCGTTTGCCCGTCAGAAGTTTTTGGAAGGGTTTGAGGTCGTCATCCTCGGCCATTCTCATTTTGCGGAGGAGGTGGAAGAGTGGATCGACGGAAGGAGATGCTTCTATTATAATGTGGGGGATTGGATGATTCACCGATCCTTCTTGCGTTTCACTCCACCCGATCGTTTTCAGCTGGAACGGTACCACGGAGGATGACACAGTGACGCGGAGACTCGGTGACACGGAGATTGGGTGATAACGGACACGCGAGACGGACACGGTTTTTAACTATGGCACACAGGGCAGTATTTCTTGATCGGGACGGGACCATGAATGAAGAGATGGGATATGTGAACCACATCGAGCGATTTCATCTTCTTCCCCGTGTGGGGCAGGCGATTCGATTACTGAACCAGCGTGGATGGAAGGCGGTGGTAATCACCAATCAATCCGGCGTGGCGAGGGGTTATTTCCCGGAATCGCTGATTCATGAAATTCATCAGAGGATGCAGGACCTCTTGAAGAAAGAGGGAGCTCGTCTTGACGGGATCTATTACTGTCCCCATCATCCTGATGTCGGGGTCCCTCCGTATCGGCAGAAGTGCCGATGTCGAAAGCCAGGGACAGGCCTGGTCGAAGAAGCAGTGAAGGAATTGGACCTTGACACCTCGACAAGTTACATGGTCGGCGACCGGGGGATGGACATCGAATTTGGCCGTCAAGTCGGAGCCAAGGCGATCTTGGTCCTTACCGGATATGGAAAGGGAGAATGGGAATATTTCAGGGATCAGTGGAAGGTCACACCGGATTACGTGGCACAGGATCTCTTTGAGGCCGCCCAGTGGATTGTCCAGCAGGAGTCGGGTAAGAGCAAAATCCTCCACCCCCCCTTTTAGCAAAAGGGGAGCGGGGGGGGATTCATAGTTTTGATACTCCGCGGGAGATGAATCTAACATAGAAAAAAGAAGGAGGGTGAAGATGCCCATCAGTAAAGAACTCTTGGAAATTTTGGCTTGCCCGAAATGCAAGGGAGATATTTTCTTGAATCGCAGAGGGGATGGCTTGATCTGCAAGGCCTGCCACTTGCTCTATCCCATCAAAGAGGATATCCCCGTTATGTTGATCGATGAAGCACTCCCGTATCAGGGAGAAGAGGGGTAAACCAATTCGGATCTCCGAGTGCGGATTGCGGATTTGTAGTTTCAATCTGAAATCTGAAATTTGAAATCTAAAATGACCTCTTTTCTCACCTACTTACTCCTTAGAGCATTAAGCTTTTTTGTGAATCTCCTTCCGGAGGGTTTCGCGCTTCACCTGGGGCGGCAGTTGGGAAATGTGTGGTACCATCTGGATTTCGAACATCGAAACGTAGCCATTCAAAATCTTCGTACGGCCCTTGGTCAGGAGAAATCAGCGAGCGAGATACGAGAGATTGCGCGTAGGACCTTCCAAAACCTTGGGATGATGGCTGTGGAGTTCTTTCGAATTCCGAGGATGGATGTGAAAACGTTCAAGGAAAGGGTTAAAATAGAAGGGTTGGAGGAGGCACTCAAGCTCTTTCAGAAAGGAAAAGGGATTTTCCTCCTTCTCTCCCATTTCGGGAATTGGGAGATGATGGGGGTTATGTCAAAGGTGATCGGGAGCCCGATCATGGTGATTGCCAAACCCATGAAAAAGAAGGAATGGTTGGATCAGTGGGTTGCAAAAATTAGAAGCGCCTCAGGCCTTGAAGTTATTTCCACTGTGAATGCGAGCAGAAAAGTGATAAGGGCACTTTCCCAAAATCGAGTGGTCGGAATCTTAATCGATCAGAGAGCCAAGCGAAGCGAAGGCATATGGGTTGACTTTTTCGGGAGAAAGGCGCCGACCACCCCTGGGTTGGCCGTCCTGGCGATGAAGACGGGTGCTCCTGTTTTGCCGGTTTTCATGGTTCGAGATGGGTTTCAAGGGCATCGTCTCATCATCAAGGAGCCGCTTGAATTGATCCATACCGGTGACATCAAGAGAGATGTGGAAGCCAATACTCAGCTGTTTAACCATACTCTTGAATCCATGATCCGCCAGTACCCTGATCAATGGTTCTGGGTGCATAGGAGATGGGAGAGAAAAGCGAGGGTTTATCACCGATGAGAAACCTTCCTCAGAAAAGAACGGAGATCCCTTCCGCAGAAAAGCCGAAGAGTAATAAGCGCACTTACCTTCGTGTCGGGGATAAGGTGTTTCATAAGAAGTTTAAATCCTGGGGAGGTGGGATCGTGCTCGAAACATGGTCCTCTGATTTACCCGGCGGGACGTGTTTTGTTCGAATCCTCTTCCAAGACGGAAAACAGAGAGTCTTCGATAATAATTTTGACAGCGTCTGCTGCTGTTATCATACTGGAATCACAGTCATCAACCGCGTAGAAATATAGCTCCATCTCTTTCTCGTGCGACCTCCAATTTTGTAATAGTCCCTTCCTTCTTAGCGAATCGACAATTCGAAGTCCTTGATTAGTTAATCTTGTTGAACGTTGATCTGACCCCTATGGCTTCCCCGCTCTATTCTTCTGTTTCATTTTTTACGGATATATCTCATTATTTCGTGAAAAGTTATAACGATAAAATATTACATTTCTATCCTTATCATACCCTATGTAAAATTCAGCTATTGGATACTTAGGCATGTCAAATTTTATTTTTACTACCCCCATGTCCTTTCTGTAGCTACCTGTGATAAAAGTGTTTTTAATATTGTTTAAAGCCTTCCTCGTTATTTCATCATCTGGTAAATTCTTCTTTAATTCTTCAATAATAGTATTTTTAGTAATTACATTCTCATTTACATTTAACGTCGCATAATAAATCATGCTAAATGGTACTATAAGATCGTACCTTTCGTAATTGTTTATATCTTCCACCGGTCCATAAGCAATTTCTATATAGTCCTTAATTTCTGTCTTAATGGACGCACAGACAAAATCTTTCCTTTTCGTAATAAATATCACAGAGACTTCTCTGTCAATTTCTGTTTTGCAATTTAAGATCTTTTCTATCTCTGAAAAATTGCTATGAAGTATCTTGTTGATATCCACGCCGTAAATAACAAATTCCTTATTGGGTTTAATCGTATACTCCTCGATGATCCCTTTTGGGGAGTCGTTAATACAATGAATGCTTAAAGCCATGCAAAACAACATCAGAGAAAAACAGGCTAATAAGGTCATCCGCAATTTTCATAAATAGTCTCCTCAATAACCATAAAATGGATCCGTTGGTGGAATTAGACTTGCTCGGTCTCGGCAAAGGGGTCGGGCCTCAAGGGGCTGTTGCCCAAATAACTTTTGAGAGCATTATACACACGGCATATAAGGATGGCAATACAACCAAGGGTCACCCTCTCACTCTTCCCATTCGGGTGAAACTTCGGCGAGTGGTCGACCCAGGGGTTCTTGACGAGTTCGGTCGAGCGATTAAGGTGGAAGGGAGCATTTTAACCATGTCAGCGGAAAAAGACGCTTACGCAAATACCCTTTTTCTTGTAAGAAGTTAATAGAATTGCTACAATAGGTCGGAGTGGAAACGCAAGAGATATTGGAAATAATTCAAAAAACGGAGTCCCCTTTGAAAAGGCAGCTCTTAATGGTTGCACTATTGACGAGGCTTCTCCAGATGATGAATAAACAGGCGCCTATCGTCATAGGGGGTTGTGCTTTGTCTTATTACTCGAGAGAAGTCTATTTTACTTCTGACATTGATTTGGCTTATGCAGACCGGGAAGCCCTGGATACGGTTCTTAAAAGCATTAACTTCGAAAAGAAGGGAAGGTACTGGGTGCATGAAAGGTTAAAGATGGCCATTGAAGCCCCTGCATCTTCCCTGCCGGGACAGGATTCGCCCGTTGAAGTGGTCGAGCTTGGTGAAGGCCTTCAGTGTTCTATTATCGGAATAGAGGACCTGGTGATCGATCGGCTCAATGCCTACAAACATTGGAAGTCAGAAATCGACGGAGAAATGGTTGAACTGTTGATCAGAAAATACGGAAATGATCTGGATTGGCCCTATCTTGAGAAGAAGGCTGTTCTGCCGGAGAATGATACCTTGTCAGAGATTTTGGAATTGAAGAAAAAGGGTGGGTTATGAAGCGGAGATTAAAAAAGTTTGAAGAAGGATCCCCGGTGGAGTTTCTTTTGCTAAGAGAGCAGTTAGGGATGAAAAGATATCGAAAAGGTTCAAAAAGAGACGAGGAGAAAAGAAAGATACTGTTGGAGCTCGGGTTAAAAAGGATAGAGGAAAAAGAGAAGGACGATTTTATCCTGTTGGGCTATCGGAAAAGGAAAGTTAAATTCTAAGATGACATAATCAAGTCACAATAGATAATAGCGCCCCACCCCACCCCTGAACCATGCGAGGTTCAGGGTATTGTCCTGCACCCTACATGGTGCAGGGCGCACCCTCTCCCATCAAGAGGTATGACCGGCATTTTTTTGTATGAGGGTAACGCACCCAACCGAAAGGTTCACTCCTTCCCTTCACTCAAATACTTTCCAAGGAGTTCGCGGGTGTGTTCGTCATCGTGGCAATAAACGCATAGGTTTTCCCAGTTTGATCCGTCGGGAGGGTTATTCAGGTGATTTCCGCCTTTGTGGTGGACTGTCAGGAGATGCCTCGTGTTTTCATCAAACTCTCTTCCGCATTTGGCGCAGATGAGGCCATGTATTTTGAGGGAGCGTTCCCGATAATCACTCCATGGGGGTTCGGCTTTTTTTAATTTTTTAAGGGTTTCTTCAATGGATTGATAGTCACCCGTTTTTTGAGGTGGTCGCTTATGATGAATTCGATAGGATTTGTTTTTCATAAGAGATTTCCCCCCTCACGCTGCCCCTCTCCCCTGCCTTCGTCCCGCAAGGCGGGACTTCGTGCAGGCAGGCCCGCTGGGGAGAGGGAAGGGGAATGACTCATTGTGTTTGCTCCGTGACGATATCGACCGTCATTTCGATTCGGTCCTTTGGATTATCGTTGCCGTCCCTGGGCTGGGATACGATTTTATCCACCACCTCGATCCCCTTCACTACCTCGCCAAACACCGTATATTGCCCGTCGAGAGAAGGAATATCTGCCACGCAGATGAAAAACTGCGAGCCGGCGCTATCCGGGTGAGCAGACCTGGCCATGGAAAGCGCGCCTCGCCGATGAGGTTTCTTATTAAACTCAGCTTTGATTTGATAGCCCGGGCCTCCCATACCGTGTTTTGACCGGTCCGGGTTTTTCGAGTTCGGATCCCCTCCTTGAATAACGAACCTGGGCACTACCCTGTGGAAAGTCGTTCCGTTGTAAAAGCCTTTTTTGGCAAGTTCAATAAAATTATTCACGTGGTTGGGCGCGACTTCGGGGAAAAACTTCGAGGTAATATCTCCCAGATTTGTGTGAATGATCGCTCGTTGCTCAGACATTTTCTTGACCTCCTCAGGCGAGAATTTTCTGGATCGCACTTCTTGTGAAAAGGATTCGGACGTGAAGAGACTTAGGGAAAACAGAAGAAATATCGGGACCAGCCAGATTCTTTTCATTTGATCTCCTCTCCGTTCTCTTCCTGATTCAAATTCCAGGCGCAGGGATAGTGCCTGATCTTAAAGTTCTCTCTGTTCTATTTTGAGAAAATATCCTTCTTCCCTTCGGCGAGGAATGAAAATTCACTTCTTCTCTGTCGGGTAACCGGCGTTAAGCCATTCCTTCCAACCGCCTTTAAGGGCGTAGATCTTCGTATACCCCATGTCCATCAGCTTTTGTGCCACACGGGCACTGGTGCCTTCACTGGGTCAGGCGCAGTAGAAGACAAGGGTCTTATCCTTCGGGTACTTATTCGCCCAGGACTCAGCGGCTTCGGGATCTTCGCGAACAGCCCCTTTAATTTTCAAATCACTACCTGTCCAGTCCGTACCGCGGCGGACGTCGATAATGATCAAATTAGGGCTGTCGAGATTTGCCTTGAGTTCTTCCTTCGTCATTCTGGGGGCATCCGTAGACTTTGCCAATGTCGTGCATCCCCCAATCATGAATAAAATGATCAAGGTGCCGATAAGTAGTCTCTTTTCCATTCTATTCCTCCTTCCGTGGGTAGTCCAATCCCTCCAAACGATAGAGTAGATATAAGTTTAAATTAACAAACGAGGGCCCCAAAATCAACGAAAATAATTGGGAAGGGGCTAAAAAATCGCTTGTTTAGGTATTTGAATTTTGGTATTTATAATACATTGGAAAGTGGCGAGTGGATATTCAACTTTCCACTTTCAAAATTGGAGGAGGTGGTTGGTCATGATTACTGTCCCAGCCCATAAGGTAAGACAATTTGGAGTAGAGTTCTATCAAACTTCTTTCACATCCGGAGACGTCCAGAAGCTGGTCAAATTTGAGGTGTTGAATTATCCGACCGTTGAGGAGGAAGAACGGAGGAAAGCCGGTAAGACCTCCGCCATCAACTGGGAGTTGCTGGAGAAACGGATTGGGAGGAGTGAAGCCGCCTTTCAAAGGCCGATGATTCGGAAGAAAATTCGTGAATTGGTTCAGTATTATTCGGAATGTCAAGAGGCCCGAAATCTTCCTGCTATCCCGGGGGCCGTCATTATGATTACCGAGAGGCCGCTCAAATTTTCGCCCACTGGGAAGAATTCCAACCTGGGGATGCTCCAGATTCCGGAAGAAACCGGAATCCTGAGGTGCCTGGACGGCCAGCATCGATTGTTAGCCCTGAGCGCTCAAACGGATAAAGATGTGGAGATAGATGTCCCCGCTGTTCTCTTCGACAGCCTGGATCCTCGGCAGACAGTCGAGCTTTTTGTCACGATTAATGCCAAGCACACACGACTCAACCCCTCCCATCTGATTTCACTGGCGGGCCGAAGGCTTTATACAGACCGGTACCAGGCATTGGCTCACGATATCATTCGTCAACTCAACGAAGAGGAGAGTTCTCCGATGAAGGGAGAAATCAAAATATTGGGCGTCGGGAAAGGCAGGGTTTCGCAGGCTTCGTTGGCTGATGAAATGGTAGACCTTTTCAGTAACATCGAGAAGCTTGGAGGAAAAGAAAGATTTAAGGATTTCGAGCAAAATGGAAGACGTTTTTTTCTCAACTACTTTAAGGCAATTCTTTCCGTCTTTCCTAAGGCCTGGGGAGGGCGAAAATATAGCATCAAAACCGGAGCCGCTCTTCGAGCCTTCATTCGCCTGAGCCCGGACGTCATGGCACGGTCGAAAGGGTTGAAAAACGACGCCTTCGATTATTTCGGCATACGGGAGGCGGTCAAACCCTGGGGTGACAGGATCGGGGAAAGCCGGTTCGAGACAGAGGGAGAATGGCGAAAGAAACTGGCAGGCGGGACGAGGGGGACGGTAGAACTTCTCACAAGGGAACTTCGGGACGCCTTGAAGGTCTAATAAAAAATCCACCGAGCTCGTTGGGCTCGATGGATTTTTGAGGAAAAGGGTTAATGAGGAGGAAAGAGTTTTTTGTCTGTTGTTGGTTACCACTATACACAATCAACATTAAGAGAAGATTAAAATGGGGTTAAAACTTTCTAATCTTTTGTAGCTGTCTGCGCGGGTCTTTGTTAGACTGGTAGCAGGCAGGCCCGTTTTTTAACTCTTGAAAAAGGACTGTTGGAAACGGAGGTGGCCTATGGAAGGGGAAAGGAAGCTGACAGAGGAAGAATTTGTTCTCCAGGCAATCAAAAAGTTGAGGAAGGAGCCGTATCGGGGTATTCACAGCGTCTACAGTGGTTTTAATGAGGCTTTCAGAAAATATTTCGACACAAACCCGGTGGAGGTTACTTCCAGATTGGCCGATGAGGGGAAGATCGAGACAAGGCCCTTTAAAGGAGGAATGATGCTCTTCCTTCC
>DBZJ01000152.1:7368-19450 GCA_002311635.1 Syntrophaceae bacterium UBA1163 | reverse complement strand
GTCGCGATCGGGCCGATCACCTTTCTCACATGGGCCAGAAGCTCTTTCCGTAAGTCCTCCGTTCCCTTGAGGCCCGCCTTCAGCGTGACAAAAGCGTAAATTCCCTGGCCTTTCACCTCGTGGGCAATGCCGATGACGGCCGCCTCCGCCACGGAACGGTGAGACACGAGGGCGCTTTCCACCTCCGCTGTTCCGATCCGATGGCCTGAAACGTTGATGACATCGTCGATCCTGCCCATGAGCCAGTAATAGCCATCCTTATCCTTCTTTGCCCCATCGCCCGTAAAGTAGTTGCCGGGAAAGACCGTGAAATAGGTCTCCTTAAACCTTTTGCGTTCCGGATCGTTCCAGAACCCTCGTAACATACCTGGCCATGGTTTCGCAATGACCAGAGAGCCCCCTTCCTCTGCATCGCACTCACTTCCGTCCTCTCGGATGATCTTCGGAGCGACGCCGGGGAAAGGAAAAGTGGCTGATCCGGGCTTCAACGGGGTGATCGGCAGAGGACTGATCAGGAACCCACCTGTCTCTGTCTGCCACCAGGTATCCATAATTGGGCACCTCTCCTGACCCACATTCGTGTAATACCACTTCCACGCCTCAGGGTTAATGGGCTCGCCCACTGAACCGAGAAGCCTCAGGCTGGAAAGACCTCTTCGCTTCACCCATGACTCGCCTTCCCGCATTAATGCCCGGATGGCTGTGGGTGCAGTATAAAAGATACTGACCTTATACCTCTCTACGATCTCCCAGAACCTGTCAGGGTTGGGATACGTTGGCACACCTTCAAACATCAGGGTCGTCCCGCCGAGCGCCAAGGGGCCGTATACGACATAGCTGTGACCCGTTACCCATCCAATATCCGCCGTGCAAAAGAAAACGTCTTCTTCCTTAATGTCGAATACCCACTTCAGGGTCTGATACACGAAGAGGAGATATCCTCCTGTGGTGTGAATGACCCCCTTGGGTTTGCCTGTGCTTCCACTGGTGTAGAGGATGAAAAGGACATCCTCTGCGTCCACTAACGCGGGTTCGCACGAAGGCTTGATGTCCTCTTTTGCCATCTCCTCGTTCCACCACACATCCCTCTCTTTGGTGAAAGGGACATCGATCCCCAGCCTCTTGACGACAATCACCTTTTCAACGCCGGGACAATCTTTCAGCGCCTCATCGGCGTTGATCTTGTTTTGAACGATCCTGCCGTTTCTGTAATATCCGTCCGCGGTGATGAGAACCCGAGAACCGCAGTCGTTTATCCTATCCCGAAGAGCCTCGGAGCTGAACCCTCCAAACACCACGCTGTGGATAGCGCCGATTCTCGCGCAAGCGAGCATGGCAATCGGAAGCTCGGGAATCATCGGTAAGTAGATAGACACCCGGTCCCCTTTCTTCACTCCAAACTTCTTCAGGACGTTTGCAAATTTGCAAACATGGTAGTGAAGCTGCTGATACGTAAAAAACCTGTTCTCTTCCAGGGGCTCTCCCTGCCATATCAAAGCAACCTTGTTGCTCCTCCAGGTGTTGAGGTGCCTGTCGAGGCAGTTATAACTCGCATTGAGCTTCCCCCCGGCGAACCATTTAATTTCTGGCTTATTAAAGTCCCAGTCCAACACCTTATCCCATTTCTTGCTCCAGTCGAGTTGCTCTGCGAGTTCCCCCCAAAATTTTTCCGGATCGTTAAGAGACCTCTGATACAATTCCCTGTAGTCCTCCATGCGCTTAATGGAAGCCTTCATCTTAACCGCATCCGAAGGTTCGAAAATCAATTTCTCTTCCGACATAGAAACCTTCCTTTTTTCTGCCATACCTAGAATCCTCCTCTCAATTCTTGCACTGAAAGTGCTCGTTTGACTATGTTAAATTAATCACAAGCTCAAATATGCCCAAAAAGAATTTTTTTGTCAAGGATTATAGAAAACTTTTTTGGTCTATTTACTCGCACTAACCCCGTCCATGGAGACAAAGTAAAGAAGTGATGGCCAGAACAGCGGTGATTAAGACCCCATATTCATGCCAGGGGAGTCGAAGAATTCACTTGCCGATTGAATCAGGCAGATCGGTCGGCGACGTCACACAGACGTCCTTAAGATCGGGTTCTTTGAACAGTTTATATAAAATTTTTTCTTGACAAAGGACAGGCAATTTTGTAGTTTGATGCGGGACAAAAAATTTTTTACAAACAGGGGCGCATATGCTGATTGAATATCTTGCTATTCTCATCTACATCGCCATTGCCGTCTTTTTTGCCCTCTTCGCCATCATCGCTTCTGCTCTCTTAGGCCAGAAGAAACCCACGCCTCTCAAGCAGGCGCCCTACGAATGCGGGATGACGACCTTTGGCTCAAGCTTCCGAAGGATTCCCATTAAGTACTACATCATTGCCATGCTCTTTCTGCTTTTCGATATCGAAGTGGTTTTTCTTTATCCCTGGGCAGTGGTCTTTAAAGAGTTCAAGATGTTTGCATTCATCTCGATGGCTGTCTTCCTCGGAATCTTGGTCATCGCCTATATCTACATCTGGAAAAAAGGAGCCTTGGAATGGGAATAGAAACTTACCTTGAAAAAACCCCTTTTATGCCTGCGCTTGACAAGATCGTCAACTGGGGACGTAAGTACTCGATCTGGCCTGTGACCTTTGGCTTGGCCTGCTGCGCCCTCGAGATGATGGTGGCTGCTGCCTCTACATGGGATATTTCCCGTTTCGGCTCGGAGGTGTTCAGACCCTCTCCCCGCCAATCGGACCTGATGATTGTGGCAGGGACCTTGACCAAAAAGATGGCTCCGATGGTCAAGCGGATCTACGAGCAGATGCCAGAACCCAAATGGGTCATCGCCTACGGAGCGTGTGCCTGTTCGGGCGGGATCTTCAGGACCTACAGCGTGGTACAGGGAGTCGATCAGATCCTTCCGGTCGATTTCTACGTTCCCGGCTGTCCGCCTAAACCGGAAGCGTTGCTGGCAGCCCTGGTGAAGCTCCAGAAGAAGATCGAAACGGAGAGCCTGGCGGATCGAAAGAATGTTCGTAGCGCCCTTGAAATCAAATAGGAAATAAGAGGAGCAGGGAATGGCCGAAGTCAATCTCACCGTAAAGAAATTGAAAGAAAAATTTATGAATTCCATTTTAGAGGGGACGACTTTTCGCAATGAAGTCACGGTGACCGTTTCGAAAGGAGAGATCTTTGAGATCTGTAAATTTCTTCACTCGGATCCGGACCTTCAGTACCGTCTCCTCACCGATCTCTGCGGCCTCGACTTTTTTCCACAAACCCCTCGTTTTGGAGTCGTCTATCTTCTTTATTCATTGAAGAGCAATCAGAGGCTGAGGGTGAAGACAAGAGTTGGAGAGAGGGAATCGATTCCAAGTGTGGAATCGATTTGGAAAGTGGCAAACTGGTATGAGCGGGAGGTCTATGACCTCCTCGGGATCACCTTTGACAACCATCCTGACTTGAGGAGGATTATGTTGTGGGATGGGTACGAAGGCCACCCTTTAAGAAAAGATTATCCGACTGAAGGGCCAGATTTTGACAAACCCTTTGTTCCCGAGGTTTGACCCTTCGGCAGCGCATCAGCACCATCTCTTGGGGCAGGGATAAAGTTGCCGCTCAGGGTCAACCCTGAGCGCTTGGCCTGAGCGGCTCTACTGAGCTCGCTGAAATCTCGGGCCGAAAGCAAACCACGGCCTTCAGGCCGTTGTATCGAATGGGGTTGAAATGGCAGAGACGCGGTTGATGACCATCAATATGGGTCCGCAACATCCGGCGACGCACGGAGTGTTGAGGATCGTGTTGGAATTGGATGGAGAGGTGATCGTTCGTTCTACTCCCCACCTCGGCCACCTCCACCGGGGGATTGAGAAGCTGGCTGAGAGTAAGACCTACCATCAGGCCATTCCCCTCACGGACCGGTTGGACTATACCAATGCCATGGGCAATAACCTCGCCTATGTTCTGGCCGTCGAGAAGCTTTTGGGCATTCAGGTCCCCAAGCGAGCCCGATACATCAGAGTGATGATGGCGGAGCTACAGAGGATTGCGGCCCACCTCATCTGGCTGGGAACTCATGCGTTAGACATCGGAGCCATGACCCCTCTCCTCTATACCTTTCGAGAAAGGGAGGATGTCTTGAGAATCTTCGAGGAGGTTGCGGGAGGAAGACTCACGCCCACCTACTTGAGGATCGGCGGGGTCTCTAAGGACTTTCCAGAAGGGATAGGGGAGAAGGTGAAGGCGTTCGTCCAGACCTTTCCCGACCATATCAAGGAGTATGAAACCCTGCTGACAAAGAATATTATCTGGCTCAAGAGGACCAAGGGGGTTGGAATCATCTCCAAAGAGGACGCCATCAGTTTTGGCGTCACAGGGCCCACCCTTCGAGGTTTCGGCGTGAAATACGATGTGAGAAAGGCGTTTCCTTATTCGAGCTATGAAGATTTCGATTTTGATATACCGATTGGCTCGGTGGGGGATGTCTATGACCGGTACGTCGTTCGTCTGCGGGAGATGGAATGGTCAAATTCCATTGTGGAGCAGGCGCTGGAGCGGTTGCCGAGGGGCCCAGTTCTTGCCAACGATCCACGGATCACCCTGCCGCCGAAGGACGATGTCCTCATGGATATCGCTTCATTGATACGGCAGTTTAAGATTGTCTCCGAGGGATTCCGGCCGCCAGCAGGGGAAGTGTATGCGAGTGTAGAGGCCTCCAAGGGGGAATTGGGGTTCTATCTTGTCAGCGACGGATCAAACCATCCATTCCGATTCAGGATTCGCACCCCTTCTTTCGCTAACCTGAGCGCTCTTTCCAAAATGATCGAAGGAAGGCTCATCGCGGATGTAATTTCAGTGATCGGAAGCATTGATATCGTCCTGGGTGAAGTCGATCGATAATAGGAAATGTCTAATGTCAAAGTTCAAAGTCCAAATTAATGTCAAATAACAAAGTCCAAATTTTGTTTTTTTGATTTTGAATTTTGACATTCCTTTGACATTTGAATTTTGAAATTTGAACTCTCATTATTCAAAGAGGTTTCTATGACCGATATTCTTTTCAGCAGTTGGGGTGGAGTGGTCACAGATAATCGAGGGAAACCTGAGGTAGAAAGGCAACCCGTCTCCGCTCTCAATCTACCCCTAGAATTTGATAAAGAGAGAAAGGTCAGAGCCTTCATCGGTTGGGAAGGGATCGTCATCAGGGACAGCGAAGTCAATATAGTCGATTTGATTCGGGCTTACCTGGAGGCGGTCCAGGACGAATCCTGCGGGAAGTGCACGCCCTGCCGGGTAGGGACTCGGATCATGGCCACCATTGTGAACCGGATTGCCGATGGCCAGGGAAAGGTTGAAGACTTAAAACAATTAAAATACCTAGGGGAGATGATCCTCAAGAGTTCCAAATGCAACCTCGGGCAGACCGGTCCGAAACCCGTACTCGATGCGATCGATCATTTTGAAGACCAGTTCTCCGGTGCGATCCAATTGCGGAAAAAGATCCCCCGCCAAGAATATAAGGTCAAGGTAACGGCACCCTGCGAAAGCGCTTGCCCTTCTCATCTCCCTATCACCCGTTATATTGAGTTGATCAAAGAGGGGAGATTCGAAGAATCCCTCGCTGCTATTCGGGGGGCGACCTGCCTGGCCGGAATCCTGGGAAGGGTATGTGTCCGGCCCTGCGAGGATAACTGCCGTCGAGGAAACGTGGATGAATGTATCTCCATTAAATGGCTGAAGCGGTTTGTCGCGGATTATGAAATAGAGAAGAGGAAAGGGCCTTCGATTCACAAATCGGAAAAACGCTCGGAGAAGGTGGCCGTCCTTGGCGCGGGTCCGGCAGGCCTCTCCTGCGCCTACTATCTTGCTCTGAAAGGCTACCCTGTGACCATCTTTGAGAGATTGAGCGAGCCGGGTGGCATGGCGGCGGTGGGAATTCCGGACTACCGTCTTCCCAGGGATGTCGTTAGATATGAAGCAGGGATTGTCGAAAAGCTGGGTGTCGAGATTCGGTACAACACTCAGATAGGAAAGGATATCACTCTCTCTCAGATATTTGAGCAAGGCTATAAAGCCGTATTTATCGGAGCAGGCGCCCAGACCAATACACCCATGGGCGTCGGAGGAGAAGATAAGGGATATAAAGGATTCATCCCCGGGGTTTACTATCTCTTGGAAATCAACCAGGGGAGAGACCCCTATCCCGAAGGGAAAAGGGTGGTGGTGGTCGGCGGTGGAAATGTGGCCATTGATTGCGTTCGATCCTCTTTCCGGATCGGCAAGCCGGATGTGAACCTGGTTTATCGTCGGACAAAAAAAGAGATGCCTGCAGACCGGGTAGAGATCCATGATGCGGAGGAGGAAGGTGTGAAATTTCATTACCTCTGCAATCCGGTCCGGATCGTTGAGAAGGAAGGAAAGGTCGTGGGAGTGGAATGCATCCGGATGGAATTGGGTGAGCCGGATGAATCAGGAAGAAGACGGCCCGTTCCCGTGAAGGGGTCTGAGTTTTTCATCGAGACCGATATTTTGATTCCAGCCATTGGTCAGGCCATCGATCTTTCGTTCCTTGAGGAGAAGGACGGGGTGAAGACGACGAGACGATCCACGATCGCCGTCCAAGAGGGGACATTCGTGACAAGCCGGCCGGGGATCTTTTCGGCTGGGGATTGTGTGACCGGGCCGGATGTCCTGGTACGCGCAGCGGGTCATGGAAAGAGAGCCGCTGACAAGATTGACGTGTTCCTTCGTGGAATGGAAGTGAAGGAGTCCGAAGAGGAACTTCTGGAGACCCTGGTGGAAAAAATCAAGGTCTATAACAAGAATGAGAAAATCGGAATCCCCGGCGGGCAGAAGAGGGCGATGTTGAACATGCTTCCTCCTGGCTCGAGAAAATGGATCTTTGACGAGGTGGAGGAGGGGTTTTCCATTCCCGTGGCACAAAAGGAAGCGGAGCGCTGTCTCCGGTGTGTGAGGATTGGGCTCTTTGCTGTTTAAAAAAATAGATTCTGAAACAAGTCCAGAATGACATTACTATTAAATCCTTTTTTGTCATGCCGAACTTGTTTCGGCATCTCAGTTGTTTTTGGAGTCGGAGGACTGAATACAGCATGTTAAAGCTGACCATTGACGGGAAAGAAATGACGGGAAAGCCGGGTCAAACGATCTATGAGGTGGCCAAAGAGAACGGGATCTACATTCCCACCCTGTGTTATCACCCCAGATTGAGTCTGCTCAAATCCTGCCGCATCTGTTTGGTCGACGTCCAGGGTGCAGAGATGCCCATGGCCTCCTGCGCAACGCCCGCGGTGGAGGGCATGGTGGTTCATACCCGCACGGAGCGCGTCGAACAAATGAGATTGGAGGCTTTGAAACTATTACTGGTCAACCATCCTCTGGACTGTCCTGTCTGCGATGCTGGCGGAGAATGCCAGCTCCAGAATCGAACGTATGAATTCGGAATCCAAAAGAATGAGTACCCCCCGGAGAAAAGAGAGTTTCCCTCCATCCCCTACGGGACGCCCTTGATCCGGCAATGGTTTGATCGCTGCGTGATGTGTCTCCGCTGCATCCAGTCTTGTGTGGATGTGCCGGGAGCGGATGTCCTCGAGGTGGCGGAGCATGGCTTCCCTTCCCACGTGAAGGCGGTTCGGAAGGAG
Source organism: Syntrophaceae bacterium UBA1163 (assembly GCA_002311635.1). Taxonomy (GTDB): domain Bacteria; phylum Desulfobacterota; class BSN033; order BSN033; family UBA1163; genus UBA1163. The sequence continues at coordinate 11,805 of DBZJ01000152.1, read as the reverse complement.
AACTGCATCTCCTGTGGAGAGTGCCTCCACATGTGTCCGGTGGGTGCCTTAACAGAGGACCTCAGCCCCGTGAAAGGCCGCACATGGCAACTGGACAGAATACAGACCACCTGCACTTTCTGCGGGTGCGGTTGCCAGCTTGAGCTGAACGCCCTTGCTGATCGGAAAGTGGTCAAGGTGACGACAAAGGGCGAGGCCGGAGTCAATCACGGAAGCCTCTGCGTGAAAGGAAGATTTGGTTTTGATTTTATTCATCATCCGGAGAGGCTTCAAAAACCGCTTGTAAGAAAATCTGGAGTTTTTGCAGAAGCCTCGTGGGAAGAAGCCCTGGGTGTGGTCGCTACAGGCCTTCAGGAAATAAAAAAGAAGTACGGTGCCCAGAGCATTGGAGGGATTTCTTCCTCCAGGGCAACCAATGAAGAAAACTTCCTTTTTCAGAAATGGATGAGGGCCTGCGTCGGAACAAACCATATCGACAATGGGGCCCGGTTGTCTAACGGATCTTCTCTCTACGGGATGATGGCCTCCACGGGGTGCGGAGCGATGACTCATGCGATGGATGAAGTAACCAAAGCTGACCTCATCCTTGTCGTCGGCGCGGATGCGTATGATGATAACCTCATCTTCAGCAATAAGATGAGAGAGGCGATCCGAAAGAACAACGCGAAGATTATCGTGGTCGATCCTCGGAAGACCCAATGGGAAAAATGGGCCGACCTTTGGTTGAGGCCCCTGCCGGGAACGGACATCGCCTGGATCAATGGCTTGGTTCGTCTCCTCATCGAAAAGGGTGTCCATTCCAGGGAGTTTGTTGGGGCGAAGACAGAGGGCTTTGAGAGCCTGCGGTCCTCTGTAGAAAAATTTTCTGTCGAGGTCGTCAAGAATACCACAGGGATCCCTCCGACAGATTTAGAGGGCGTTGCCACTCTTTACGGCTCGGCAAGAAAGAGGGCGATCGTCTTTGGCTCCGGTGTCACCCAGCATGCCAACGGGACGGAGATCGTAAAGGCCCTATGCAACCTGGCCCTCGTGACCGGAGAGACAGAAGAGGGAGGAGGAGGCGTCTATCCCTTGCTCGCTCAGAATAATGTCCAGGGCGCTTTCGATATGGGTTCTCTTTCCGAATTCCTCCCCGGTTATCAGAGGGTGGAAGACGAAACGGGCCGCAAAAAGTTTGAGGAAATCTGGGAGAGGGAGATTCCCAAAAAACCGGGTTTCACCTATGTGGAGATTTTCGACAAGATTGTGGATGGGAAGATCAAAGCCCTCTATATCTTCGGTGAAGATCCCTTCATCCATCTTCCCAACTTGGAGAAGCTCAAGAATGGACTCGGTCAATTAGAACTATTAGTGGTTCAAGATCTTTTCATGACCCACATTGGGAGCCATGCCCATGTCGTTTTACCCGGGGTGAGTTTTGCCGAGAAGGACGGGACCTTCACCAGCATGGAGAGAAGAATTCAAAGGGTGCGGAAGGCCATCTCACCGGTCGGCGATTCCAGGCCCGACTGGAAGATCCTTTGTGATCTCTCCACGAAGATGGGTTGTCCAATGGGATATCAGAAGCCTGCTGAAATCATGGAGGAGATCGCCTCTCTGGTGCCCATCTATGCCGGGGTCAATTACCCCGGCCTGGAAAAAGAAGGAATTCGGTGGTCTTCAACGAACGGACGGAAGCGGAGATTCTTTCCCATAGAATACAAAGGGCCAATAGAACAGCCGGATGATAGATATCCTTTATGGATCATCCCGAGAGGTTTCCATTACCATTACGGAATCGGGACGACGACGAAGAGAGCGCAAGGGTTGGCCAAAGTCTTTCCCGATTCCTGCGTTGAAGTCCACCCGGAGGATGCCACGAAGGCAGGGCTGGAGGACGGGGGAAAGGTGAAGGTCGTCTCACCGAGAGGGGAAGTGGAGACGATCTGCAAGATTTCCGGAGCGGTCCCCAAAGGGGTCGCTTATTTTGCCACGACCTTTTTCCCTGTTTTTGTAAATAATCTTTTGGTTTCCGGGTTCGATGCCACCAGTCAGCACCCTGAGTACAAAGTCTTTATTGGAAGGATAGAGAAGCGATAGGGGAGAATTAGGATGGAATTATTCTATCTTCTCATCGAGATCATTGTTAAGTGCGTCGTGGTTTTCGCCGGTCTGATGATCGTCGTGGCCTATTTGACCTGGTTGGAACGGAAGGTTTTGGGCCATATCCAGGTTCGTTATGGTCCTAATCGTTGCGGTCCCTTCGGATTGCTCCAGCCCTTTTCGGATGCGGTCAAAGCCTTCTTCAAAGAGGACTTGGTTCCAGGAAAGGCGGACAAGGCTGTCTTCGTCATGGCCCCGATGATCTCGATCATCGCAGCCATCAGCATCTTTGCCGTCATCCCCTTCGGCAACCAGTTTACCATTCCCGGAACGAATTGGGTGGTCAAACTCCGGATTGCAGATGTGGATGTAGCGCTTCTCTATATCTTCGGCGTGGCTTCTTTAGGGGAGTTTGGAATTGTCTTGGGGGGCTGGTCGTCTGGAAATAAGTATGGTTTAATGGGTTCCCTCCGAGCTGCGGCTCAGATGATTAGTTATGAAGTGGCCCTTGGCATCGCGGTCATAGGAGTCCTCATCCTTTCACAAAGTCTGAGGTTGACGGAGATCATCCGTCTCCAGGGAGGAGGGTTCTGGAATTGGAATATTTGGTATCAGCCGGTGGCGTTTGTCCTTTATCTGATTTGCGGCCTGGCGGAGATCAACCGGACTCCCTTTGACATGCCCGAAGCAGAGGCGGAGCTGGCCTGTGGATTCAACATCGAATACAGCAGCATGAAATTTGCCCTCTTCTTCATGGCTGAATACGCCCATATGGTCACGATGGGCGCCGTGGCCGTGACGCTCTTTCTGGGAGGATGGCAGCCGATACTTCCTCAACTCAGTTTCATCCCCGGAGTGGTCTGGTTTTGCGGGAAGCTGTTTATCTTCCTCTTCTTCTTCATCTGGGAGCGGGGGACGATGCCGCGACTCCGGTACGATCAGATCATGAAGCTTGGTTGGAAGATTCTGATCCCCTTAGCCCTGATTAATCTTGTCATCACCGGGCTGATCGTTTCGTTGAAAGGTTAAACTTCTCCCCTCACCCCGCCCTCTCCCCAGAGGGGAGAAGGAAAAGGGGCTTTCTAACGGGGTAAATAACGAGGTCAGAGATGATTATTCCATTGTTAAAAGGGTTGGCGCTTACTTTAAACCGCTTTTTCTCCAAGCCGATCACCATCCAATATCCGGAACAGAAAATTCCTCCGGCGAAGCGTTGGAGGGGCATTCAATATTTTGAGAAGGACGAGCGTGGGAAGACCAAGTGTGTCGCCTGCGGCCTATGTATGATCGTCTGTCCTTCTCAATGCATCTACATTGAGACCGCCGAAGATGAGGAAGGGAGACGATACCCACTCACCTATGAGCTGGATGCCACCCGGTGCATCTTCTGCGGTTTCTGCGAGGAAGCCTGCCCGGTGAAGGCGATTTTTATGGGAAAAACCTATGAATGGGTGGAAGGCCAGAGAAAACCATTTCTCATGACCACCGAGAAGCTATTAGAGGAGAAAAAGGTCAACCCGTAAAAAGCATAGGGCATAGCGCAAAGCGTAAAATTTAAATGACAGAAATCAGATCGTGTGTTTAGGAGTAATGCAATGGCTGAGAATGTCGTCACGGGATTTCAATGGTTGATCTTTTTAGGAGTGGCGTTTACCTCCATCGTCGCGTCCTTATTGGTCGTCACCCGAAAGAACCCGATTCACAGCGCTCTTTTTTTGGTATTGACCTTGCTCTGCGCGACGGTGCTTTATCTCTTGCTGTATAGTCAATTCATCGCCATCATCCAGGTGGTGGTTTACGCCGGTGGCATCGTGATGTTGATCGTGTTTGTGATCATGCTCTTGGATCTGGAGCAAGAGCTTCGGTCCGGTTTAAAAGTTCTTTATTCGAAAATAATCGGTGGCTTGCTGATGGTCCTTTTTCTTTTCGGGATCATTTATTCGGTCGTGGCGAAATCTCCCACTGGGAAGATGGGTTCCTATACGCCGGATAAGGCGAGTGCCAATGTGAAGGCTGTCGGCGAGATGCTTTTCACTCAATATCTTTTTCCCTTTGAGATTGTCTCTGTCCTTCTTGTGGCCGCCGTAGTCGGAGCGGTCATTTTGAGCAAGAAGAGGACGTAGGTCAAGATCATTGAAAAATGAAGATTGCAAAATACAAAATGAAAAATTTGAAAGATTTTGCACTTTGCAATTTATAATTTGCAGTTTGCATTGAGGAGTAATTTATGACGATTCCACCCGTTCCCCCTGAATGTTACCTGGTCTTGAGCGGAATGCTGTTCACGATCGGAGTGATCGGAGCCCTGAGCCGACGAAATGCGATTGTGGTCTTCATGTGCATCGAGTTGATGCT
>DBZJ01000152.1:7135-7308 GCA_002311635.1 Syntrophaceae bacterium UBA1163 | reverse complement strand
TTGATGCTCAATGCGGTGAATCTTTCGTTCATCACCCTGTCCCGTTTTCTCCAATCCCTGGACGGGGTTCTCTTCGCCTTCTTCGTGATAGCCGTGGCGGCCGCCGAGGCAGCCGTTGGGCTGGCGATCTTTGTCATGATTTACCGCTCCAGAGAGACGATCAATGTGGATGA
>DBZJ01000152.1:0-7084 GCA_002311635.1 Syntrophaceae bacterium UBA1163 | reverse complement strand
AGACGATCAATGTGGATGAGATTAATATATTGAAATGGTAAGGCGAGTTAAGAATTATGAATTAAGAATTATGAATTTTTTAAACTCTGAACTCATAACTCATAACCCTTAATTCTCCGGAGGATATATTCATGTTCGATTATGTCTGGTTGATCCCTGTGTTTCCGGCGATCGGTTTTTTGATCAACGGACTCTTCGGCAGAAGTTTGGGGAAGAAGGTGGTCAGCTGGGTGGGCCCCTCTGTGATCGGGCTATCGTTTCTCACCTCCATCCTTATCTTCCGCGAATTAATCGGACTACCAGTCACAGAACGCCACTTTGAGAAAGTGATTTTTGACTGGGTGGTCTCGGGCTCGTTCCAAACAGTGATCGGCTACCAGATCGATCCACTCTCCATCCTGATGGCCCTGGTAGTCAGTGGAGTCAGTTTCTTCATCCATATCTACTCGGTCGGGTACATGCATGATGATCCGGGATATACCCGGTATTTCACCTACCTGAACCTCTTTGTCTTCATGATGCTCAACTTGATACTGGCCAACAACTTTCTACTGATGTTTGTGGGATGGGAGGGCGTCGGCCTCTGCTCCTACCTATTGATCGGATTCTGGTATGAAAAGGATTCCGCCTCCAACGCGGGAAAGAAGGCTTTTGTCGTCAACCGGGTGGGTGATTTCGGTTTCCTTCTTGGCATGTTCTTGCTTTTCATCCATTTTGGGACATTGCACTTCGCCGATATTTTCGGCCCCCTTCAAAGAAATCCCCACATGCTGGATACTGCCACAGCGACCACCATCACCATTTTGCTTTTCGTCGGCGCCTGTGGAAAATCGGCACAGATTCCTATCTATATCTGGCTTCCGGACGCCATGGAAGGTCCGACACCGGTGAGCTCCCTTATCCATGCAGCCACTATGGTGACTGCTGGGGTTTATATGGTCGCCCGATGTAATGTACTGTATAGCTTGGCGCCCATCTCCATGGCGGTCGTGGCGATCGTTGGTGTGGCCACTGCCATCTTTACGGCCTCGATTGGGTTCTGTCAGAACGATATCAAAAAGGTCTTAGCCTATTCTACAATTAGCCAGTTAGGGTATATGTTCTTAGGCGTGGGTGTAGGGGCTTACAGCGCAGGAATATTCCATCTGATGACCCATGCTTTCTTCAAAGGGCTTCTCTTTCTCGGCGCAGGAAGCGTGATGCATGCCCTGAGCGGCGAACTGGATATGAGAAAGATGGGAGCTCTCAGGAAAAAGATACCTTACACCTTCTGGACCTTCTTCATCGCCACGCTGGCCATCGCCGGGATTCCTGGACTCTCTGGATTTTTTAGCAAGGACGAGATCCTCTGGCAGGCTTTTTCCAGTCCTCACGGTTACTGGCTGCTATGGGCTGTGGCAGCATTGGCTGCAGGAATGACGGCCTTCTATATGTTCAGAGCATTGTTTATGACTTTCTTTGGTCAGTCCAGGGTCGATGAACATGTGGCGCATCATGTCCATGAATCACCCAAGATTATGACCGTTCCTTTAATGGTTCTTGCTGCGCTCTCGGTCATTGGAGGCTATATAGGTGTTCCCCATATCCTGGGAGGAGCCAATCACATTCACGAATTCCTCGCTCCTGTATTGGGAGGCGGGGCCGAGCCAGCCAAGGCCCATGCCGGGATCACGCTTATCTCGCAGGCGTGGGCATCTGGAGGGGAGGCGGGAGGCCATGGGGCTTCTTTAGAGCTCCTCATGATGGTGGTCTCTGTGGTCATCGCCCTCATCGGGATTGGGATCGCTTATCTTTTCTATGTGAAGAATCCAGCCCTTCCCAAACTGGTAGCAGAGAGGTGGAGCGGACTCTACAAAGTAGTCTTTAACAAATATTATGTCGATGAACTCTATGAAATCCTCTTCATCAACTCCCTCAAAAAGTTTGGGACGGGACTCTGGAAGGGGTTTGATGACTTGGTCATCGATGGTTCGATCAACGGCATTGCTTATCTGATTGGTGCGCTTTCGAGAGCAATGAGAAAGATGCAGACTGGCTTGGTTCAAAATTACGCCTTTTCAATGATCCTTGGTGGAATCGTCCTTGTAGGCTATTATATCGTGCGGGCTATTTTCTATTGAATAACCGAATAGGCCGAATGAGAACGAATTGATCGAATATCTCTTAGATTCTTTGTTCGTCTAATTCGTTGTTATTCGAATCATTCGATGTGTGAAAAAAAGGAGTTGGTTTCATGACTATCTTGGGAATTCCCATCCTGTCGCTGTTGATCTTCTTTCCAATCCTGGGCGCCGTTGTCCTCCTCTTTATCAACAAAGAAAATGGGAGGGCTCTCAGGTGGGTTACCTTAGTCATCGCGTTCATCGAATTTTTTCTCTCATTGCCTCTCTTCTTTATCTTCGATCCCCAAACAGCGGGGATGCAATTTTTGGAGGATTATTGGTGGGTTCAGAGTTACGGGATCAGCTACAAATTAGGCATTGATGGCATTAGTCTCCTTCTGGTTCTCCTGACCACCTTTTTGACCATCCTATGCATCCTGTGCTCCTGGACGGCGATCACCTTCCGGGTGAAAGAATTCATGATTTCTTTCCTCTTCCTTGAGACTGGGATGATCGGTGCCCTGGTGGCTCTCGATCTAATCCTATTCTATGTCTTCTGGGAGGTGATGCTCATCCCGATGTATCTGCTCATCGGTGTCTGGGGTGATCCCAAGAGACGGATTTATGCAGCGGTCAAATTCTTCCTCTTTACCATGGCAGGAAGCGTACTGATGCTCGTGGCAATTTTGACGCTCTATTTCCTCAACCAGAGGGCAACCGGCGTCTCCACCTTTGACGTGCTCGAACTCTACAAGCTGGGGTTGCCCGTCGGCACGCAGTATTGGCTGTTCGCTGCCTTTGCCCTGGCCTTTGCCATCAAGGTTCCAATGTTCCCCTTTCACACCTGGTTACCCGATGCCCATACCGAGGCGCCGACTGCCGGGAGCGTGATCCTGGCAGGCGTCTTGCTGAAGATGGGAACCTACGGGTTCATTCGGTTTGCCATACCGCTGTTTCCGAAAGCAGCCTTTGATCTTCTGCCCGTGGTTTCTATTCTTGCGATCATAGGAATTATCTACGGCGCATTGGTCTCGATGGTGCAGCCCGATCTGAAGCGACTGGTTGCCTTCTCAAGCGTGAGCCATCTGGGATACGTCATGCTCGGAATGTTCGCATTCAATATGCAGGGAATCCAAGGCTCCATCTATCAGATGCTCAACCACGGCATCAGCACTGGCTCCCTCTTTTTGATCGTCGGGATGATCTACGAGCGCCGCCACACCCGTTTGATCGCCGACTTTGGAGGATTGTCGAAGGTGATGCCCATCTACGCTGTCTTCTTCATGATCGTGACCCTCTCGTCCATCGGCCTGCCCGGGACGAATGGGTTCGTGGGAGAATTCCTGATCCTGCTCGGTGCTTTTCAATCTCACGTCGTTTACGGGGTGTTGGCCTCCACCGGCGTCATCTTGGGAGCCGCTTACATGCTGTGGATGTTTCAGAGAGTGATGTTTGGGAAGATCACCCGGCCCGAGAACGAAAAGCTGAAAGACCTTAACGCTCGAGAGATCTCGATTCTTGTCCCGATGGTGATCATGATCTTTCTGATGGGGATCTACCCCAAGCTTTTCTTCAGCAAGATGGACGCCACCGTGGACAAGTTTATAAAGGACTTCAAGGGAAGGGTTGAAATGAAGGCGGACCTTCCTGCGCCAAAAGTGGTAGAAGTAAAAAAATAGGGTTCAAGGGGTCAAGGATTCAAGTGATCAAGGGAATTAAAAAAGAAAAATCAATTAAAAATACACTTGAACCCTAGAACCCTCGAGTCCTTGAACCCTTTCATCGGAGGATTCGGTTGATGAAACTGCCAGAGATTGACCTCTATCTCATTGCACCGGAGATCATCATCACCGCCTTTGGTTTTTTGGTGCTTCTGTTAGACGTCTTTTTACCCAAAGGAGAGAGAAAGGGCTACCTTGGGATCATCAGCCTTATCGGAATCTTTTTCGCCGGTCTTTATACTTTCCCCCAGATGGGATCTGTCCGATCCGGTTTTGAAGGAATGTTCATCTCGGATGGATATGCGCTCTTTTTCAAAATGATTTTTCTGATCATTGCCTTTCTGACCGTCCTGATCTCTATCGGCTACATCCATAGGGAAATGATCGAGTTCGGGGAGTATTATGCCCTGATCCTTTTTGCGACGCTCGGGATGATGCTGATGGCGGCGGGTTCTCATTTGATCATCATCTTCCTTGGACTGGAGACCATGTCCATTTCGATCTATATCCTGGCTGGGATGATGCGGGAAGATAAAAGGTCAGTGGAAGCGGCCTTGAAATATTTTCTTTTAGGCGCCTTTGCCACAGGGTTTCTCCTCTACGGCATTGCCCTCGTCTACGGTGCCACAGGATCGCTTCAACTGAAGGACATCGCCGTTTATATCGCTTCAAAAAGTTTACTGAGAAGCCCGATGCTTCTGATGAGCCTTGTTTTTCTTACCATTGGTTTCGGGTTCAAGATTGCTTCTGTTCCTTTTCATATGTGGACGCCCGATGTCTATGAAGGAGCTCCAACCTCGATTACTGCCTTCATGGCCACGGGGGTGAAGGCCGCGGCTTTTTCAGCCCTGGTCAGGGTCTTTTTCTCCGCCTTACCGGCTTTTCGTCCTGATTGGACATCGATCATGTGGGTGATCTGCGTCGCGACGATGACGGTGGGAAATGTTGTGGCGATCTCCCAGACCAATATCAAACGGATGCTGGCTTATTCGAGCATCGCCCATGCCGGATACATTTTGATCGCCTTTGTCGCGGGGAATGATTTAGGGACTTCAGGCATCCTTTTCTATCTCATGGCCTACGCCTTTATGAACATCGGGGCCTTTACCGTGGTCATTCTCCTTGGGAAGAAGGGGGAGGAAAATACCCTGATCAGTGACTATGCCGGGATTGGGTTCAAGTACCCCCTCCTGGCTGCATCGATGACGATCTTTCTTCTCTCCATGGCGGGCATTCCCCCTCTGGGAGGGTTTATGGCCAAATTCTATATCTTCAGCGCAGCGGTGAAGTCGAAATTCTATTGGCTGGCCATCCTTGGGGTGCTGAACAGCGCGGTGTCGGTTTACTATTATCTCCGGGTCACGGTGCTCATGTATTTCAGGGAATCCGAGCGAGAGATCACCGGCCTCCAATTCTCATTTGCTTCTGTGCTCGCGCTCGTTCTGACGGTCTTTGGCACGCTTGGCATGGGGATCTATCCGTCCTATGTGCTTTCCTTGGCACAGAAGTCCATCGCCGGATTAATGTAAGCTCCAAGGTTCTATAAATCTTGATTGATTGAATGTAGCGCTGGCATTCCAGCCTACCTGGAGGCAGGCAATGCCAAGGTATTAATTTCTTCTATTGACTTCCTCACACCAATTCAATAAACTCTGAACAAATTAAAGCCGGTGTCCTTTCTAACTTTTGCATACACGCTTTTATCCCTTACATAGAGGAATGACACGGTGAATAGAAACTCCTCTTTTACTGTTCGTGATCTTCCAAGACAAGAGAGACCTCGTGAGAGACTCCAAAAATTTGGTCCTGAAGCACTTTCTGCTCAAGAGCTTTTGGCTCTGGTCATTGGGCGTGGTATTCCGAAAAAGTCTGTCATGAGTATCGCACAGGAATTGATGGCGAAGTTTGGTAATGTCAGAGCGATAAGCCAGGCGACCATAGAGGAGCTTTCTCAAATAAAGGGGATTAGAGAGAAGGATTGAAGATTTAAAAGACGAACTTAAAAAGGCCATTGACCGCTTTGAAGAAGAGGAGCTGGTTATTGAAAGGAATCCCGAATTATTTTCAGTCGCTATTATCATAGCAAAGGGTAAATCATGAGGCCCTACCGTAATAGAGGATTGTTCTCTAATTACTATTTGGATGAGCTCCTTCCAAAAGAGGATGAATTCAAGATTCCCATTTCTGAAGTTAAGGCTGTATTTGAGAAGGTAAAGGGAATTTGGGACAGGAGCAGATTTGAAGTCATCAATGAAGACCAGCTAAGAAAACATTTTCTTGATAAGGCTCTGGATTACCTCGGGTGGGTGGTTGATGTCAGTGCCCCTGTTCCCACAGGTGAATGGTCTAAGAGGCCTGATTATGCTTTCTTTCTAAATAATGAGAGTTTAAAAACTGCACAAAAAGGGAAAAAGAATGACTACTTTAAAAGGGTAACTTGTATTGCCGAAGCTAAGCGTTTAGGAAGACCTCTCGATAAAAAGCTTAAAACGGAAGCTGACCCATTCGAGGTTCAAAACCCATCACTCCAAATTAGCCGATATCTATGGCTTACTGGTGTGAAGTGGGGGATTCTTACTGACGGAGAATACTGGAGGCTCTATGAACGTGAGACTTCAAAGAGGCTCGATATTTTCTACGAGATTGACCTCGAAGATCTTATAGAATCAGGCTCAGTTGAAGACTTTCGATATTTTTACCTTCTCTTTCGTAGAGATGCCTTCCCCGAATTCATAGAGAAAGTCTACAAAGGAAGCGTTGATTATGCAGAGGAGGTTGGAGACGAACTTAAAGAAAATATCTATCAGGCCCTTAAAACGCTCGCCCAAGGGTTTATGAAAACTTCCGGGAATAGCCTATCAGGGGAACACTTAAAAGAGATCCACGACAATTCCCTTATCCTCCTTTATCGGGTTCTTTTCATTCTCTATGCAGAGCATCGCGACCTTCTTCCACTCGGAGTTAGTAGACTTTACACCGAGTCATACAGCCTGGATGCCTTTAAAAAAGAAGTGGCGAGTAGGCTTGATAAAAATGAGCCCATCGCTACCTCAACTTTTGGTTATTGGAATAAGGTTAAGGAATTATTTGAAATCATCAACATAGGGAACAAAGAACTTGGCGTTCCTCCTTATAATGGTGGCCTATTTGATTCAGAAAAACATACTTTTCTCGAAAAATACAGGATAGGTGACCTCTATGTGGCAAAGGCGATTGATCTACTTTCTCGTTCGAAAGATAAAGGCAACCTCTAAAAATGTG
>DBZJ01000099.1 GCA_002311635.1 Syntrophaceae bacterium UBA1163 | reverse complement strand
TCTGCATCAATGAATGCAGCTACCCCTCCCTTCTTCTGCGCTTCCGAAACGACATGCAGGGCTAATGTCGTCTTGCCTGAAGCCTCGGGGCCGAAAATCTCCACCACACGTCCCTTTGGCAATCCTCCAACCCCCAGGGCAAGATCTAAGGAGAGGGATCCCGTCGAGATGACAGGAATCTCTCCGAGGATTGCATCCGCACCCAATTTCATAATGGCGCCCTTCCCGTACTGCCTTTCGATCTGGGTGACGGCTAATTCCACGGCCTTGCCTTTACTCGAATCTACCTTGGTCTCGGCTTTCGTTTCCGCTTTTGTCATCGTATCCCCCTCCCCCGGCAGAGCCGGAGTTGACTTGGTGGTGGGGTGATAGGGAGTGGGGGTGAAGTAAATTTCTCCGCGTCCCCGCGTCTCCCAATCTCCTTAACGTCCTCCTAATCCCAATTCCCCGAGGGGTGTATAAATCGGACCTGAAGGTTTCAAATCGCTTTTGAATAGGATCACCCGCTCCACTTGAAAATCTCCGAACTCCCCCTCTTTATGCTTCTCCATCCTCCCCACCAAATCGTCTTTTCCCCGGCTCGATTTCACCCTTCCCAGAGTCAGATGAGGGTGGAAAGGCCGGTCTTCAGATTGAAATCCAATTTTTTCTAATGGGGTCTCTATCTCTTTCTGAAGCGAAATGAGGATCTGGCTTCCGTTTACCAATCCCATCCAGATCACCCTTGGACTTTTCATACTCGGGAATGCCCCTATCCCCTGAACCTTGAGAGAAAAGGGCGGTATGTTCCGAACGGGCTCTTCAATTGATTTGAAGATGGAATCAATCCTCGACTCTTCAATATTTCCAAAGAATTTTAGCGTAAGGTGGATCTTTTCAGGATTCACCCACCGCACATCTGCGTGGGCTGACTTTAAGTCTGCCTCAACCTCCTCGATCTTTCTGAGGATCGGCTTGGGAAGCTCAATTGCCAGAAAGGATCGAATCAATCAAAACCTCTTTAATATTGGAATGATGTTAACATAACCGTGAAAAAAGTCAATGAGAAAAACCCCTTGGAAGTACTAATAAAAAGGCCTGTCCCATGTCTCTGGGACAGGCCCTTCAAACCTCTTGTCTCATTCCATCAATCGATTATTTCCAATAACGGTCGTTGGAGAGATGCTCCTCGATATTGATTCTGTAAAATTCCTGAAGGGGCATCAATACCTCCTTGTCCTTTTCATACACCTCTTTAAGAGCGTTTCTAACAGCTTCCACCCCCTTGGGCGTCATCTTTCCAAGGGGTGGACGGCATAGCCCGGATGGTAATCCAAGACCTTTCATCATTGTCTTGATAGCTAAAGGGTTTCTAAATTTACACGGGACATCAAATCCCTCGTAAGATTCCAGAGTTGTGACCGTCACCACTTTAAAAAGAGGATCCAGAATATCCTTCATCCGATTGGCCCTCTCCATGTTTCCATCTCGTATCGCTTTGATCATCTCACCGATAGGGCCCGGAACAATATTTGACGTCACCGAGACCACTCCAGAAGCACGAATATCATTCCGGGTCATCATTTCAAAGGTTTTATCATCGTCGCCGGAAAGAATATCAAAATCCTCTCCGCACAGAGTTCTTGTCTTAGCCATGCGCTCGAGATCTCCAGTGGCTTCTTTCACCGACCTCACATTCTTAAACTTCCGATGAAGGATGGCTAGGTCCTCTACCTCCAATTTCGTCCCTGTCCTTCCGGGGACCACGTAGGGCATGACGAAGGCCTTGCGGAATGCCTTTGCAATCACTTCGTAGTACTGGGTCCTCAGTTCAAGAGAAGATGGCCCATTATAATAGCAATCGACGAGTAGGACCCCGTCAGCTCCGACCTCCATGGCATGTTTTGTCCCTCGATGCGCCTCTCTGGTGGAATTCGAACCCGTGCCTGCCATGACAAAGGCTTTACCTTTTGCCACCTTAACCGTTTTCGTGATCACCCGATCGTGTTCTTTCCAGTCCAACGTGGGCGATTCACCCGTCGTTCCAGTGGGGATGAGATTGGCCCTATTCTCTGTCTGGAACCGGACGTTCTTCTCGAGACCCTCAAAATCGACCTCCCCTTTTCGATTGAAGGGAGTTACCATTGCTGTCCAGCAACCCTCAAACCTCTCAAGCTTCATCAAAACCTCCTCCTCTCGTAGCGCCCCCATTTACTGGGGGCGAATTAATCGTTCCGGGCCTTGCCGGAACGCTCCATTTTCTTTCTATTATGAGGCAAAAGAATAAAATTTCAAGAAAAAAAGATTCGAACATGGGCACACTGGCTCTTTCAATTCAAGACTTGTCTGGAATGAATTAATATTTCATAAAAAAATTCGAGACTCTTCTCGGTGGCTTTTTCTTTTATGTCTCTACGGCTTCCCTTTAAATTTAATCTCTTCAGCCATGTCTTTTTGCCTTTGGCCAATCCGATGAAAACAAGCCCAACCGGTTTTTCCTTGGTCCCGCCTGTGGGTCCTGCCACACCCGTCGTGGATAATCCGAATGTCGTCTGAAAAGCTTTCCGAACTCCCTGAGCCATTCTCTTTGCCACTTGAGAACTCACTGCTCCGTACTTCTTCATATCATTTGAAGGGACACCAAGATGCTTTGCCTTCGATTCGTTACTATAATTGACCATTCCTCCCATAAAGTAGTCCGAACTGCCTGACACATCGGTGATACGATCACTTATTAGTCCTCCCGTACAGGATTCTGCAATCGATAGGGTCCATCCTTTATTTCTTAAATAATCTCCGACGAGTTTTTCTAAAGAATTGCGCATCATTTTCACCCCCCTGAACCATGTGAGGTTCAGGGCATTGTCCTGCACCCCATGTGGTGCAGGGCTCACCCCGTCCCTCTCCCCCAAGGGGAGAGGGCGAAGTAGGCAATGACATGAAGAATAATATTCGCAAAAACTCCTGCCATCACATCGTCCACAACAACTCCATATCCTCCCTTCAATCCTTTTTCCAGGCGGCGGATAGGAAAAGGTTTTAGAATATCAAAAAACCGGAAGAGAAAGAAACCGATGATGATAAACGGAACCGTTTTAGGAATCCAGAGCATGGTGATGAGAAAACCCATTATCTCATCGATGACGATCCGCTGATCGTCTTTTTTCCCAAAGAATCTTTCGGCATTTTCTGAAATCCAAACGGAGAGAAAGAAAAAGCCAATGAGAGTGATTTCATAGAGTGGAGAAGGAATTTCGGAAAGAAAGTAATAGATGGGGATGGCGATGAGGGTTCCCAGAGTCCCTGGGGCGATGGGACAGTAGCCGACTCCAAAACCAGTGGCAAGGAAGAGGATGAAATGTTTCATTGTTCACTCAGGCTTCAAGGATTCGAGGGTTCAAGGGTTCGAGTGAAAAGAAATCCGTTATCAGTTCACACTTGACTCCTCGAACCCTAGACCCCTGGAGCCCTTTGTTACAATCGAACAACAACTCCCTTTTCTTTCAAATATGATTTCACCTGAGCAATTGTAAATTCCCGATAATGGAAGATAGAAGCTGCAAGCACGGCGTCGGCCTTACCGAGAATCAACCCTTCATAAAGATGTTCGAGAGTTCCAACCCCTCCTGAAGCGATGACAGGAATACTTCCCTGCTCTGCGATAGTTCTCGTCAGTTCAATGTCGTAGCCATCTTTTGTGCCATCCCGATCCATGCTCGTCAGTAAGATCTCACCCGCTCCCATTTCCTCCATCTTCTTTGCCCACTGGATCGCATCAATTCCTGTTGGAACCCTTCCCCCATGCGTGTAAACTTCCCAGCTCTCCCCCTTTCTTTTCGCATCAATGGCGATGACAATACACTGGCTTCCGAAACGTTTCGAGGCTCTTTCTACAAAATGTGGATCCTTTACAGCAGCGGTATTGATCGATACTTTGTCCGCTCCTGCTTTGAGAAGTTTCCGAATATCCCCCAAACGCCTGACCCCACCTCCCACCGTGAGGGGAATAAAGATCTCCTCCGCTGTCCTGCGAACAATATCGATGAGGATATCCCTCTCTTCATGTGAGGCCGTGATATCTAAAAAAGCGATTTCATCGGCACCCTGTTCGTCATAGACTTTCGCATTCTCGATCGGATCGCCGGCATCCTTCAGGTTCACAAACTGGGTCCCCTTCACCACTCTTCCGCTTTTCACATCCAGACAGGGGATGATTCTTTTTGCCAACATCTTAAATTCCTTAACGCAGAATCCAGAATACGGGAGTCAGAATTCAGAATGGACTATGTTCTTCCTATTCTGACTTCTGACTTATGACTTCTGGCTTCTTAGCTAAACGAATCGCTTCTTCCAGTTTAATGCTTCCTGTGTAAAGGGCGCGACCTACAATCACTCCGATGACTCCATCCTGTTCCAACTCCAGGAGCTGCTCAACGTCATCGATCCGCGAGACTCCTCCTGAGGCGATGACCGGGATCGAAGTCGATCGAGCTAAGCGTCTGGTCGACTGAAAGTTTAGCCCCGTGCCCATCCCGTCTCTCTCGATATCCGTAAAGATAATTGCTGAAAGGCCCTTCCCTTCGAACTGCTTTGCCAGATCGATCGCTTCAAGAGAAATCACCTCATTCCAGCCCCGGATAGCCACCTTCCCTTTTTGGGCGTCGATCCCGAGGATCACCCTTTCAGGAAACCGACGACACGCCTCCTCAATCAAGACACGATTTTGGAAAGCCGCCGTTCCTAAAACAACCCATCTCACACCGGACGAGAGGTAGTCCTCGATGGTGGCCAAATCACGAATGCCTCCGCCCACCTCGACCGGAATTTGAACCGATTGGCTAATCTCCTTAATCAGAGCCCCATGGACAGGCCTGCCTGTCACGGCTCCGTTAAGATCGACCACATGAAGCCTTTCTGCTCCTTCCGATTGCCAACGCCTGGCCATTTCAACGGGATTTTCTGAATAAACGGATTCCTGATCCATCCTGCCCTGAGAGAGTCTGACACATCTCCCATCCTTCAGGTCTACTGCAGGGATGACGATCAAGGCTTTTCCTCCAATTCTTTCGCCCCCGGCAGTTTTTTTAACATCTCGTCCATTCCCACACTTGAGAGCTCTTCTGCCGTCAGCCAAGAGGCTTTTCTTCTGAAGAAAGACCCTATGTTGAGAAGGTTCTCGCTGAGGGGCTTTTGCGTCTCATCAAATTTCCCTGTCCAAACGATCTTCCCATCCCTTAGGCGGATGAGATGGACATCGAAGCCCACCGAGGCGGGTTTCTCCGCACCTATGCGGGACCCGATCCTCTCTTCAAAACGGAATAGGTATGCAACCATGATAAAGTCGACGTCCAACTCCTTTCCGATTTGAACAGCGGTTGGAAAGGGTTTCTCTTCGAATTGTGTCTTCATCATCGGAGTTAAGGCTTCTTCCGCCCTTTCATCGGCGGTGATTATAAATCGATCAAGAGCGTCCATTTTCTGATAGAGGAGTCGGGAAAGGTAAATGACAGCGGCGGACGGAACGGCACTTGTTTGAAACACTCCTTTGCAGAGAGGGCACAAGACAGTGCCTCTGGCCGGATTGTTCAATCGCTCAAAAAAGAAAGGTATCATGGCCAAACGAGGCTTCGTCTCTGCCCTTGATGGAGCGGTCCATGCGAAAACGATTCCCAAAATCAGAAGCAGTATCAGAAATTTTTTCATCTCCCCCTCCACTTTCTCAGGAAAGTCATTCGTCCAAAGGTCACGATACGATGCCGTATCGTTAGGACGATGAACTTTATGTAGCGAACTACGAACAGTTCATTGTCCAGTGTCCATAGTCTCTTTCCCAACCGACTGGCCTCGTAGCCGCGTTCAAAAACCTTTTTTACTTTTTGGTGCCGATCTTCTTGGCATCCTCTAAGAATTGTGCAATTCCTTTATCCGTCAACGGATGTTTCATCATCTGATCGATGATGGCCGGAGGGATCGTCACAATTTCTGCCCCTAACATTCCGGCCTCGATGACATGAATCGGATTCCGGACGCTGGCGACGATAATCTGAGTTTCTATGCTTGGGTAGTTGTTGTAGATTTCTCTGATCTGTCGGATCAATTCGAGGCCATTGAAACCGATATCGTCGAGTCTTCCCAAGAAGGGACAAACAAAAGTAGCTCCCGCTTTGGCTGCCAAAATGGCTTGGCTGGCTGAGAAGACAAGCGTTACGGTGGTCATGATCCCTTCGGAGGAGAGGGCTCTTACTGTTTTCAAGCCCTCGTGATTAATAGGAATCTTGATTGCAATCGCATCTCCCCAAGTCGCCATGACCTTCGCCTCTTTCAGCATCTCTTCACAGGTAGTTCCGGTCACCTCTACATTGACCGGCCCCTTCACCTCTTTCGAGATCCTCCGGATCAGCTCCTCCGTTCTCTCCCCTTGCTTCGCGAGGAGTGTTGGATTGGTCGTCACGCCATCGACCAAACCGAGCTCTTTTGCCTTCTTGATCTCGTCAAGATTTGCTGTATCGATAAAAATCTTCACGCGTCACCCTCCTCCCCTAATTGATTTCAAATTTCATATTTGAGATTTTTGATTTGTCAATTTGAAATTTGCGATCTTCAACCTGCAATTAAACGATTCCCCAACTTCTAATCATATCATGAATGGCTTTGGTCTGTTTGAGAAGATTCTCCATATCATTGAGTGGAATCATGCTGGAGGCGTCACAAAGAGCTTCCTTCGGTCTCGGATGAGTCTCGAGAAAAAGGCCGTTGCAACCAACCGCTACGGCTGCTCTCGAGAGATGGGGAACATATTGGGGACTGCCTCCTCTCGGATCTTCACTTGGGATCCCATAATTTCTGATGACGTGTGTGGCGTCAAAGATCACCGGGTAACCGAGCTCCTGCAGAACGGGAATCGAGCAGAAGTCCGCAACCAATTTATTGTACCCAAAGCAGGTGCCTCTCTCCGTCAGAAGAATCTGGCGATTCCCCGTGCTCTGAATCTTCTTCACCGCTCCTGCCATGCTCTCTGGAGCAATAAACTGCCCTTTTTTGATGTTTACCACTTTCCGAGCATTTCCCACCTTAAGAAGGAGACTCGTCTGCTGACAAAGAAAGGCTGGGATTTGAATCACATCGAGAACCTCTTTGGCCAGATCCACATCTTCCATCCGGTGGACGTCGGAGAGGACCGGAACGCCTACTTTTTCCTTTACTTTGGCAAGTATCCTTAGACCCTCTTTGAGGCCCGGTCCGCTATAAGATTTCTCTGACCCCCGATTGTCTTTCTCATACGATGCTTTAAAGATATACGGAATTTTCAGGTTTGAGCAGATCTTCTTCATCTCCTTGGCAACTTCAAGAGCGTTTGCCTCGCTCTCAATCACGCAGGGTCCCGCAATCAGAACCAGAGGATTCCCTTTCCCGACTCGAATTTCACCTATGTTCACTTCGTTCATCGAAAGCTCCTTCCAAAAACCGTGATTCGTGTCCGTGTTCGGTGGATCGTAGAAATTCAACCCCACTAGATGGACTTCACAAAGTTCTCCAATATCCTCAACCCCTTTTGCTGACTCTTTTCAGGATGGAATTGGGTGGCAAAGACGTTCTCCTTCCAGATGCTGGAGACGAAAGGCTTGCCATACGTAGTAAAAGTGGTGATCCACTGTGCTTCTTCAGGATCAACATAATAGGAGTGGACAAAATAGAAAAAATCCCCACTCTCTACGTCTTGGAGCATAGGAACCTCTCTTTCCTTCTCAATCGTATTCCAACCCATATGGGGAACCTTATGCTCGGGATCGGGCCTGAATTTCACTACCTTTCCTCTGATCAGATCCAGTCCCTTGTGGGTTCCAAATTCTTCGCTTTGAGAAAAAAGAATTTGTAGTCCAAGACAGATGCCTAAGTAAGGCTTTCCTTTCTCTATGGATCGGAGTAGAGGATCGACGAGGCCATACTTCTCCAAATTCTCCATGCAATCCTTAAACGCCCCCACCCCTGGAAGTACAATGGCTGAGGCTCTTCCAATCTCCTTTTTGTTACGCGTCAACTTGGCTTCAAGACCAATCTTCTCGAAACCCTTTTGGACATTTCGAAGATTTCCCATGCCGTAGTCAACGATCACGATTTTTGGATTCATTTCTCTCACTGAACATCAGGGTTCAAGGATTCAAGGGTCCAAGTTTTGGTGATTCAAAGAACGCCTTTGGTCGATGGGATTTCAGAGGCTCGCTCATCAAAAGAGACTGCTTCTCTGAGCGCCCTTCCAAACCCTTTGAACACTGCTTCTACCATATGATGGCTGTTTCTTCCATAAACAAGGTTGATATGAAGGGTGATCCTCGCATGGTTGCAAAGAGCCTTGAAGAACTCCTCCACTAACTCGGGGTCAAAGGTCCCGATTTTCGACCTTCTCAGTTTCATCTGAAAGACCAGATAAGGTCTCATCGAAAGATCCACCGCAACGGAGACTAACGTTTCGTCCATTGGAATCGTGGCCGCCCCGTATCTTTGAATTCCTTTCGCCTCTCCAAGAGCCTTTCTGATCCCGTCTCCAAGACAGATGCCCACGTCTTCCACGGTGTGGTGTGCGTCTACACCGATATCCCCCTTTGCCATGAGGGAGAGATCCATGCGGCTGTGATAAGCCAGGAGACTGAGCATGTGATCAAAGAAAGGGATTCCGGTTTTGATCGAATGTTTTCCGGATCCATCCAGATTCAGTCTTAGGACGATGGATGTCTCCTTTGTCTTCCGCCTCACCTCTGCCTTCCGTAATCTCTTCATGATTTCTCCCCGTCTTGAATAGTGAACGGTTCAAAGGTCAAGGTTCGCACGCACGTTTGTTTCCGACGATGAACGTTGAGCGATAAACGATGTACAGTGTATTATCTTCCTCGTTCATAGTTCATCGTCCATTGTACCGAATTGGCTTCGTAACCTACCAAGAAACTATTAAGGTCTTCTTAGTCTCACTTGAACCGCGCGATAGTGTCCTTCCAATCCTTCCCAGTCTGCAAATCTCTTTACATCTTTTTCAAACCGTCCTAATGCCCTTTGCGTCACTCGCACCAGGTGGGTCCTCTTGACAAAATCCTCCACCCCCAAAGGTGAAGAGAATCGGGCGGTGCCAGCCGTTGGAAGAATATGGTTGGGCCCGGCCAAATAATCTCCAATGGCCTCGGGAGTATAGGGGCCAAGAAAGACGGCACCCGCGTTTTTCACACTTCCCATGAGGGCGAGGGGCCATGAAACAGCAAGCTCCAAATGCTCTGGAGCGATCCGGTTTACCAACTGAACTGCCTGCTCGAGATTCTTGACAATGAGAATGGCACCTCTTCGATTGAGGCTTTGAGAAGCAACCTTTCTTCTCCTCAAAGAAAGAAGTTGTCTCTCCACTTCCTTCCTTACTTCCCTTCCGAACACTTCAGAGTTGGTGATGAGAATGGCCAATGCCATTTCATCGTGCTCGGCCTGGGAGATCATATCCGCGGCGATATAGGACGGCGGGGCGCTTCCGTCCGAGACAATTACGATCTCGCTTGGCCCAGCCACCATATCGATATCCACCTCGCCATATACCAATCTCTTGGCCGTTGCTACATATTGGTTTCCTGGTCCAACAATCTTATCCACCTTGGGAATCGATTTCGTCCCATAGGCGAGCGCGGCGATGGCTTGAACACCTCCCACCCGATAGATTCGATCCACCCCCGCCAAGTCTGCTGCGACCAGGACAGCGGGACTGATCCCTCCTTTCTGAGGGGGAGTGACCATGAGGATCTCCCGAACGCCAGCCGTCTTCGCAGGAATGGCAGCCATGAGAACGGTCGAAGGATAGGAGGCCTTTCCACCCGGAACATAGATCCCTACCCTCTCTAAAGGCCTCATCATCTGTTCAAGCTCAATTCCTCTCTCCTCTTGTTTCAACGACGGGATTAATCTCTTGCTCTGGAGGTGGTGAAACTTCTCAATTCGTCGTGTTGCCTTTTTGAGTGTTCCCAAAAAATCCGGAGAGACCTTCTTGTAAGCACTTTCCACCTCGCTCCTCTTCACCCGGAGTTGACGGATCGGAATTTGCAAGCCGTCGAAGACCTGCGTGTAATGGATGAGAGCTTCATCTCCGCGTTTCCGCACATTTTCTAATATCGAACGAACCTTCCGTTCGAGGCGGAGGCTACCCTGCGGACCTCTTCCCTCCATTCGAGAGAGGTAGCGCTCAAATTCTTTTTCTCCTGCCCGAAAAATCTTCATAAAAAGGCCTTTTTGAATCGCCTGTTTTTCATTCCGAAATCCGTAATCGCCGATCTGAAATGTCAGTCCTCTCCCTTCACCCTCTCAATATTCGCCCCAAGTTTGGCCAATTTTTTGTCCAGACCCTCGTACCCCCGGTCCAAGTGATAGACTCTCGAGACTTCTGTCACCCCGTCAGCAGCCAATCCTGCCAGCACGAGGGATGCACTGGCCCTTAAATCGGTCGCCATCACCGGTGCTCCGCCCAAGCTTTCTACCCCCTGGATGATGGCTGAATCGCCTTGAATGCGAATATCGGCTCCCATTCTTCGCAGCTCGCTCACATGGATGAATCGATTTTCGAAGATGGTTTCAGAAACGACACTTAATCCCCTTGCCAGAGACATCAACACCATAAACTGGGCTTGCATATCCGTTGGGAATCCGGGATAAGGCTGCGTCTTGATGTCCACGCTCCGAATCCTCTTGGTGCCCACCGCCCTGATCCCGTCCCCATCGGATTCAATCTCCATACCCGATTCTCTTAATTTATGGACGACCATTTCCATTTCGGAAAAGGGACATTGGAGAATCTTTATATTTCCGCGCGTCAGTCCGGCGGCCACCATCAACGTCCCGGCTTCGATCCGATCAGGAATGATCCGATGCTCAACGCCGTGAAGAGACTTCACCCCTTCGATCTCGATCACATTCGTCCCCGCACCCGTGACCTTCGCCCCCATCTTGTTCAGGACATTTGCCAAATCCACCACCTCAGGTTCCATGGCGGCATTTTGCAAAACCGTCCTCCCTTTGGCCAGCGCGGCCGCCATCATCAGGTTTTCAGTCCCTGTGACGGTAACCGTGTCAAAGGAGATGGTCGCTCCCTTCAACCCATCGGCTCTTGCCTCGATGTATCCATGCCGGAGATCAATCTTCGCTCCCATGGCCTCAAGACCCATGAGGTGGAGATTGATCGGCCGTGCGCCAATGGCGCACCCTCCTGGAAGAGAAACGGTGGCCTTCTTCCTGCGAGCGACCAAAGGGCCTAAGACGAGAATGGAGGCTCTCATGGTCTTCACCAAATCATAGGGGGCCTCATCGCTGGAAACCTCTGTGGCATTGATTCGATAAAACCCCTCTTCCTGTGACACCCCTACTCCGAGGTTTCTAAGGACCTTGATGATAGTCTGAACATCTCTCAGGTCGGGAACATTGGAGAAGACGTTTTCCCCCTCGCTTAGGAGGCAGGAAACAAAGATAGGAAGGGTGGAGTTCTTTGACCCGCTCACCTCCACGTCACCAATCAGCCTTTCCCCTCCCCGGATGATGATTTTGTCCATTATAGCTCCTTCAAATCCCCCCTACCTCCCTTTACTGAAGGGGGAAGAACCGGGATTTTCTGTGCTTTCACCACTCTTCCAATTCCGGATAAATCCGGAAAGCATCGGGGCCCCAAAAAATTACCCTTCTCCTCGATCATCTTAGAAACGCTTCCACTTTGTCCCAGGACTACCTCCAGGAGGAGCCATCCTCCTTCCCGTAGATAAAAGGACGCTTCTGGAATGATGCACCGGTAGAAAGCCAATCCATCTTCGCCTCCATCTAAAGCGATCCTCGGTTCATAATCCTTCACCTCTTCCGCCAGCGTACTGATCTTGCGGCGGATAATGTACGGAGGGTTCGAGAGGATAAGATCGAAAGGCGCTCTCCCCTTCGTAGGATGGAACGGACTGAAAAGATCGCCGGCCACAAATTTTATCCGATCCAGAACGCCCGCAGATTTAGCATTCTCCTTTGCTAATATTAGTGCGTCTCTTGAAATATCCGTAGCAATCAGAAAGAGATTTTTCACCTCTTTCGCCAAGGCGATGGCGATCGCACCGCTTCCCGTCCCTATTTCCAGGACAGCGGGATTTCGTTTGAGAGATATTTCAGACAGGATCGGGAGACTCTGTTCAATTAAAACCTCTGTCTCCGGTCTTGGAATAAGGACGCGAGAATCCACTTTAAGATCGATCGACCAGAATTCCTGATGCTCTAAAATGTATTGAAGAGGCTCTCCGGAAATTCTTCTTTGGATCATCTTCTCCAGTGCCTCTTTCTCCTTTTCCTGAAGCAGGTCATGGAGACTCCTGTAAAGTCCTTCCCTGCTCAGATTCAAGGAACGGGCCAAAAGAAGCTCCGCATTCAGCCGAGGATTTTCAACCCGGTGAACCTTCAACCGGCTGGTTGTCTGATTCAGGGATTCTAATCGCGTCATCTTTAAACCATCATTTCAAATGTCAAGAACGAGGCGCCTTATAAATCTTACCCTTGCAATTTACGGTTTGAGCCTGAGCTTTCATCTGGCATTTGAATTTTGGAATTTGGAATTTTCCATCTCTCCCTTCAATATATCCGCTTGGTAATGTGCGGTCAATGCATTGATGATCTCATCAAGGTCTCCCTCAAGAACGGATTCCAGCCGATAAAGGGTTAAGCCAATTCGGTGATCGGTGACTCTTCCCTGAGGAAAGTTGTACGTTCGAATGCGTTCGCTTCTCTCTCCGGTTCCGACCTGGTTTCTTCTCTTTTCCGAAATCTCCATCTGTTTCTCTTGCTGGGCCTTATCCATTAACCTCGCTCGAAGGATCTTGAGGGCTTTGGCCTTGTTCTTGTGCTGCGATTTCTCATCCTGACAGGACACCACCATTCCCGTCTGGAGATGCGTGATCCGCACAGCGGAGTCTGTGGTGTTGACGCTCTGGCCGCCCGGTCCGGAGGATCTGAAGATGTCAATTCTTAGATCATTGGGGTCGATCTGAACATCGACCTCTTCCGCCTCCGGAAGGATGGCCACGGTCACGGTCGACGTATGAATGCGGCCTTGGGATTCTGTCACAGGAACTCTCTGAACCCGGTGGACGCCGCTCTCGAATTTCAGTCGACTGTAGGCCCCTTTTCCTTCGATCAGGGCGATGATCTCCTTGAACCCCCCGACACCCGTATAATGGCGGTTCAATATCTCCATCCGCCAACCCTGTTTTTCTGAAAACTTGGAATACATCCTGAAGAGATCCCCGGCAAAAAGCCCGGCTTCCTCTCCCCCGGTTCCTGCGCGAATTTCGAGCAGAATGTTCTTTTCGTCGTTCGGGTCTTTCGGGAGAAGCGCCATCTTCAGGTCCTCCTCCACCTTTTCCTTCTCCAGGGTCAGCCGGTTGAGTTCTTCCTTGGCCAGCCGTTTCATTTCCTCATCCTCCTCGTTCTCAAGGAGGTGCTGGCTTCCCTTGATCTCCTCTTCCAATTTCTTGAGCCTTCGGTAAAGATCGACCACCTTTCCCAGCTCGGAATACTCCCTGGCAGCCTTCTGGTACTCCTCCTGTTTCGCAATCAACTCCGTTTGGCCGAGAAGGTGCGAGAGGGTTTCGTACCGATGCTCAACTTCTTCTAATTTCTCAAACATCTTTTCTTCCTATCTCCTGTTACTGTAATTGCATCAAATAAGTTCTTTCTCCGCTAAACCCGCTGCAAACTCTTTCTAAGTCCCAAATCACAAATTCCATATCCAAATAAGCTCCAAATTCCGAGTTCCAATCACCAAAAATTCTTATTTAAAATTTTGGATTTCGTTCACTGGAATTTATTTGGGATTTGATTATATTTAATTACCGATATGTCGATATCCCTCTAACTCCAGTACCTCACGAAGGGCCCGGAGTGCCACCTCGATCTGGTCCTCGGAGGGCTCGCGGGCGGTCAGCCGTTGTAGCCAAAGACCGGGTTTGATGAAATATTGCATGCTCTTCCTCTCCCTCTTTTGGTCGGCGAATCGGATGATCTCATAAGCGAGCCCTGCGATGAGAGGGATGAAAACAACCCGAGACGCCACTTTATACCCGAATGCAAGCTGGTGGGGGATGAGGGCGAACACCAGAATGCTCACCACCATGACGATGAGAAGGAAGCTCGTTCCGCATCTGGGATGGAGATAACTGAAACCCTTTACGCGATCGGGCGCTAACGCCTCACCGGACTCAAAGGCAAAGATCGACTTGTGCTCCGCTCCATGGTACTGAAAGATTCTTCGAACCTCTTTAAAAAAAGAGATACCCCACAGGTAGGCCAGAAAGATCATCAGTCGCAGCACTCCGTCCACCAGGTTGAAGAGTAATCCGCTGGTGGAAACCATGGGGATGGTGAACCGCAACCACTTTGTCAAAAAGAGAGGAATCATAAAGAAGAGGAGGATGCCGAAGCAGAGGGCAAAGGCAAAAGTGAGGCCCATGGCCCAGGAGCTAACCTCTTGCTCTTCTTCAAGGGACTGATTGGCTGAAAAGTTGAGAGCCTTCATGCCTAAAACCAGTGCGGAGAGGAGGCTGATCACTCCTCTGACCAAAGGAAGCTTCGAGAAGAATTTCTTTTCGGAAAAGAAGTCCAACCTCTCCCGTTTCACTACAATCTCCCCGTTGGGCCTACGAACCGCAACCGCCATCGAATTGGGGGATCTCATCATCACCCCTTCGATCACAGCCTGACCGCCCACCCGAAGGCGATCCTCCTTTTTCTTGGAAATCGACGTACCGGATGGAGACCATCCCTGCCCGGGATCTTTTCTCACAAAGAACATTTAAACCCCCTCCTTGAATCCTGTCGCCAAAGGATTACGTACCATTGCCTTTCTTGAATTCGCAAAAACAATACGAACTTATCAGAGATAGACTGAAAAACATCCATCCTCTTTCAAGAGACATTCTTGTTGAACAGGGTGAACTAATGCTGAGTGCCTGCCAAGGAACTGACAGGTAAAAAGACAGGAGTACAGGAAGAACCTCTGTTCTTATCGAAAGAGGTCAGCCCGCAGGTGACGGATCGGGAGGACCCATAGTATCCGGGAAAGTCTAAGTTACTCATTCTTTTTTTCTTTTTTTGCATATTTTTTCTGAAATCGTTCAATCCTTCCAGCGGTATCCAAAAATTTTTGTTTTCCGGTAAAAAAGGGATGGCAGTTGGAGCAGATTTCTACGTGAATCTCCTTTTCCGTACTCTTCGTCTCGAAGGTCGCTCCACAAGCGCACTTGATCACCGTGTCAAAAACCTTGGGGTGCATATCTTTCTTCATGTCACAACCTCCAACCTCTTATTTTACTGATTTTTCATAAATTTTCAACTATTTGTGCAACTCGTGTGATGGTGATGGCTGGTGAAAGGCACTGGCCACTATTGGTTCATCGAATCGAGGAACTCCCGATTGTTCTTCGTCGCCTGCATTTTTTCCAGAAGAAATTCCATGCTCTCCACCGTGTTCATCGGCTGGAGGACTTTTCTCAAGAGCCAAATGCGGTTGAGATCGTTCTTTTCGAGGAGCAATTCCTCTTTTCGAGTGCCGGAGCGTTGAATGTCAATGGAGGGAAAGACCCGCCGGTCGACCAAACGGCGGTCTAAATTGATCTCCATATTTCCTGTCCCCTTGAACTCTTCGAAAATCACCTCATCCATACGGCTTCCTGTGTCGACCAGGGCCGTCCCAATAATGGTCAGGCTCCCGCCCTCTTCAATATTTCTGGCGGCGCCAAAAAACCGTTTCGGCCGTTGCAGGGCATTGGCGTCTATCCCTCCGGAGAGGACCTTCCCGCTGGGCGGCACGACGGTATTGTATGCCCTCGCAAGCCGGGTGATGCTGTCAAGAAGGATCACCACGTCCTTTTGATGCTCCACCAGCCGTTTTGCCTTCTCAATCACCATCTCCGCCACCTGAACATGGCGTGAGGCCGGCTCATCAAAAGTGGAACTGATGACCTCTGCGTCGACAGACCGCTCCATATCGGTAACCTCCTCGGGACGTTCATCGATGAGCAGGACGATCAACGTGATCTCTTTATGGTTGGAGGTAATGCTATGGGCGATCGCCTGAAGAAGCATGGTTTTTCCGGTTCTCGGCGCGGCGACGATCAGCCCCCGCTGTCCTTTTCCAATGGGTGTGAGGAGGTCCATCACCCTGGCGGAGTAATTCTTTGAATCGTTCCCTGCTTCCAAATGGATCTTCTCCTGAGGATAAAGGGGGGTCAAGTTGTCGAAGAGAATCTTATCCCGTGCCACCTCCGGGTCTTCATAGTTGACCAACTCAACTTTCAACATGGCGAAGTAACGCTCGGTATCCTTGGGTGGTCGAATCTGACCCGATACCGTGTCGCCCGTTCGAAGATTGAATCGCCGGATCTGGGATGGGGAAATATAAATGTCATCCGGCCCGGGCAGATAATTGTAATCAGGGGCCCTCAGAAAGCCAAACCCATCAGGTAGGATCTCCAGCACTCCTTCCCCAAAGATCAGGCCGTTTTTCTCCGTCTGGGCTTGAAGGATAGCAAATATCAATTCCTGTTTCCTCATCCCGCTCGCCCCTTCGACGTTGAGCTCCTTGGCGATCTTGTATAGATCATTGATTTTCAGCTTCTTCAAATCCTTAATGTTCATACGTTTTCCTTCATCCTCCTGTATTGTTGTGCGTTCGGGCCCAACAGGCCTACTGTTTTTTATTTTTTTGAAGCATACCCCTTTTCAATTCTTTGAAAACCTCCTTGGCCCTCTTCTTCATCTCTTCGAGGGACCCCTCATTCCGCACGACGAAATCCGCCAGTTTTTCCTTTTCCTCGACGGGCATCTGAGAAGAGAGGAGCCTCAACGCCTCCTCGGGGCTTCTCCCATCCCGTTTTTTCAGCCTCTCCATTTGTTGCGTCTGCGTCGAAGTGACCACAATCAGTCGATCCACTTTATGGTGCATTCCGAGCTCGACCAGGAGCGGCGCATCAATCACCACGATCGCTTCGGGATTCTTTTGCCCGATCTCTCTTGCTCTTCGAGCGATCTCCTCTTTGATGCGAGGATGGAGAATCTGGTTCAGAACTTTCCTCTGCTCGGGATCTGCAAAGATCTTATCCGCTAATTCTTTTCGATCAACGGATCTATCCTCTTGAAGGATTTCCTTGCCAAATGCCCTGATGATCTCATTCCAGGCGGGTTTGTGGGGTTGAACCAACTCCCTGGCAATCTGGTCTGCATCGATGATATAAGCGCCCTCTTCTCTTAAGACCTCGGAGACAGCCGTCTTTCCGCTTGCCACCCCCCCTGTCAATCCGACGATAAGCATTCATTTATACCGTGAATGCCAAATGACAAAGTTCAAATTTCAAGTCAAGCCCAAAGCTCAAATCCCAAAAAGGTTTGGAATTTTAGCCCTTGACGTTGATTCGCATCTGGATTTTGACATTTATAATTTCTTTAACATTAGATATCGAGGCGTTGAACAAACAGGGCATTCTCCTCGATGAACTGGCGTCTTTGCTCTACCTCATCGCCCATCAAGATGCTGAAGATTTCATCGGCCGCAATGGCATCTTCCACTTTTACCTTGAGGAGCGTTCGGCTCTCGGGATTCATGGTGGTCTCCCAGAGTTGTTCGGGGTTCATCTCCCCAAGCCCTTTATATCGCTGGATGCTCAGCCCTTCCTTTCCAAGGTGGTTCAGCGCTTCAAGCAGTCTCTCCTCGTGATCGATCGTCACTTTCTTTCCTTTCTCCACAAGGGTATACGGAGGGGGGGCCATCTCTTGGATCTCTTGACGAACCTGATAGAGATGGCGATATTCAACCGAGGTGATCAGATCCCAATGAACGCGACTCCGCACATCCTTTCCGTTCGATTCTCGAACTTCAAAACCGTAAACGTTATGCTCTTCATCCCAGGAAAGGTCGAAGACTTCGAACCCGCTCTTTGTCAACCCCTTCTGAAGATCCGCTATCTTCCCCTTCTCCTCAAACATCGACTTGTTTCGAACTCCCTTTTCAAGCAGGAATTTGATGAGGGATCGGGAATACCCTTTTTTCTGGATCCGCTGAATCAAGTCATGATAGGTGTAGATTTTTTCCAAAAGCAAGCCCAGCCTCTTGTCGGTCATCTTCTTGCCGGTGGACTGGACGGTGACCTCGCTCTTCTCGATGGCGCGGTTCATGAGATATCGATTGAAATCCTCCTCCCCCTTGATGTAGGTTTCGCTCTTTCCCTCCGTCGCTTTGTACAGCGGCGGCTGAGCAATATAAAGGTGCCCCCTTTCGATCACCTCGGGCATATGGCGATAGAAAAAGGTGAGGAGTAAGGTTCGGATATGGGACCCATCCACATCCGCATCGGTCATGATGATGATCCGGTGATAGCGAAGGCGATGGATGTCATAGTCTTCTTTTCCAATGCCCGCGCCCAAGGCGGAGATGAGAAGGCGGATTTCTTCGCTGGCCAACATTTTATCGAACCGAGCCTTCTCCACGTTAAGGATCTTTCCCTTGAGGGGAAGAATAGCCTGGAAGGACCGGTCCCTGCCCTGCTTGGCTGACCCCCCTGCCGAATCGCCCTCGACGATGAAAATCTCGCTGACCGCAGGGTCCTTCTCCTGGCAATCGGCCAATTTTCCTGGAAGGGAGTCTCCTTCCAAGGCTCCCTTTCGGCGGCTTAACTCCCGTGCTTTTCGCGCGGCTTCTCTGGCCCGAGCGGCATCGACCACTTTGGAGATGATCTTTCTTGCGATGGCCGGGTTCTCTTCAAAGTAACTGCCCAGTTTTTCATTGACCAGAGCTTCGACCAGGCCCTTCACCTCGCTGTTTCCCAGTTTTGTCTTCGTTTGTCCTTCAAATTGCGGCTCGGGGATTTTCACGCTGATCACGCCTGCCAGCCCTTCCCGGATATCTTCTCCCGTGAGGTTTTCTTTAGCGCCTTTCAGCAGGTTGGCGCTGGTTGCATATTGATTGATCGTCCGTGTGAGCGCACTCTTAAAGCCGATGAGGTGCGTTCCCCCTTCATGGGTGTTGATGTTGTTGGCGAAGGAGAAGAGGTTTTCGGCATATCCGTCGTTATACTGGAAGGCAATCTCCACTTCGGTTCCGTTCTTGACGCCCTGGACGTAGATGGGCTTCGGATGGATACAATTCTTATTCTTATTGAGATACTCGATGAAGGAGAGAATGCCTCCTTTGTAAAAAAAGTCATGCTTTTTTTCCGAACGTTCATCCGCAATGCTGATGGAGAGCCCTTTGTTTAGAAAAGCCAGTTCCCTTAAGCGCTGGGAGAGAATGTCAAAGCTGAAATTGACGGTTTCAAAGATCTGGCTATCCGGTTTGAAACGGATCTGTGTTCCCGTATGTTTGGTCTTGCCGATCACTTCGAGTTTGGTCTTGGCCTCTCCCCGCTCATAAGTCTGATGATAAACCTTCCCGTCCCTTCGTATCTCCAGGTCAATGAATTCAGAAAGGGCATTGACCACCGAGAGCCCGACCCCATGAAGACCTCCGGAGATCTTGTAGCTGCGGTTATCGAATTTACCCCCGGAGTGCAGCTTGGTCATGACGACCTCCACTGCAGGACGTTTCTCTTTCTCGTGCATATCGACGGGAATACCGCGGCCGTCGTCTCTTACCGTAACGCTGTTATCGATATGAATCATCACATCGATCTTGGAGCAATATCCTTCCAGGGCTTCGTCAATACTATTATCCACCAACTCATGAACCAGATGGTGAAGCCCCTCGACGCCGGTGTTTCCAATATACATCGCAGGTCTTTTGCGGACGGCTGCCAATCCTTCCAGGATCTTAATCTGCTCCGCCGTATATTTTTCTGGCTGGTCCTTCATCCTTTCTCCTAAAATGAGTGTTCGTGATGGGTGTACATTTCACCGTCACGGTATCTCTAAAGCCTCATGGGCATGATGATGGAAATTTGATTGGAGAATCCCGGGGTAGAAGAGGAGGGTCTGAGGATCCCGGGACTTCCTTCATCCTTCAACTCCATCAGAACCTCTTCCGTATCGATCACATTGAACGCCTCGATCAAATATCTCGCATTAAACCCAACCTGAAGAGGAATTCCGTCGTAAACCACCTCGACCTCTTCTTTGGCATCTCCAAAATCTTGATGGGTGGAGGACATCTCCACAGAATTTGCTGTAACAGAGAATTTCACTCCCTCCATTCTTTCGCTGGCCATGGTAGAAACCCTTTTCAGGCTGCTGATCATTCTCTCTTTTGCCATCACTACTTTCTTATCATTTCCTTTTGGGATGACCTGCTCGTATTCTGGAAATTCACCATCGATCAGTCGAATCACCGTGAGGGATTTCCCCATTTTAAAAAATCCATGGCTGACATTGAAATAGATTCCCATCTCTTCTTCCCCATCTCGATCTCCGATGATCCTCCGAATCTCCAACACTCCCTTCTTGGGAATAATCACTCCTTTTTCCTCAACGCCCCGAATTTTCTCATTCTCTCGATCAATCATAGAAAGCCGATGGCCATCCGTAGCGACCATTCTTAACGCGTCTTTTCCTGCTTGTTTCGCCTGCGCAAAGAGAACCCCGTTGAGGTGATAGCGAGATTCTTCATTGGAGGCAGCAAAAACGGTCTTTTCAATCATCTCTCGAATGAGTCGAGTGGAAACAGTACAAAAATTTTCCTCTTGGTAGGAGGGAAGAGAGGGAAATTCTTCTGGATCTAACCCGGCAAGATTAAAAATGGATTTTCCGCATTGAAGCGTAATCCATTGATTATCTTTCTTCTGGATATGGATGGTCTCCTCGGGTAATTCCCTTACGATTTCGTACAGCTTCTTCGCTGAAACAGAGGCTTTTCCTGTTTGATGAATTTTAGCAGGTAATTCTTCCCGGATTCCTGTTTCTAAATCCGTTCCGGTGAGATAGAGGGAGTTTTTCTCCCACTCTAATAAAATATGGGATAAGATGGGGAGCGTTGTCTTTCTTCCTGCGACACTTTGCATAAGGCTTAATCCCTTTACGAACTCTTTCTTGTCGATTTCGAAATCCATCGTATTTGCCTCCTAATATTATTCTCTATCTTACTTAATACGTCTCCGTCGTCTATGTATGTGGAAATGATGAAAAAGGCCCTAAGTTAAAAAACAAAAAGGGAATTGATTGTTGAAGAATTACCCTAAAGGTTTGGGAAATTCATCCTTTTTTGAGAAAATACATCCATTCTTCTTCGCTCTCCTCATTCACTCACAATATTTCCACCGCATTTTCTCTCCGGCGTTAAGTGTCATTGTAAGGAATAACGCCGAGAAAAAATAAAGAAGGGTTTATGATTTAATTCGGCCATGCAAATTCTCTATCATTTCCTTAAAGGGTGTCTCTTGGCCCATCTTCTGCTCGACTTTCTTTATGGAGTGAAGAACGGTGGAATGATCTTTCCCTCCGAATTTGTCTCCGATTTCAAGGAGCGAGGCATTGGTTAACTTTCGACAGAGATACATGGCGATCTGTCGAGGTACCACATAACCCTTATATTTTCTTTTCACCTTCAGATCTGAAATCTTAATATTAAAAAAATTAGAAACCACTTTTTGAACCAGGTCGATCGAAACGAATTCCTCTTTGGGTTTGATAATGTTCTTCAACACTTCTTTCGCCAATTGCACATCGATCGGTGCTTTGGTGAGAGAAGCAAAAGCACCGATACGGATGAGGGATCCCTCCAAGATTCGAATATTGGAATCAATCTGAGAGGCAAGAAAGAAAGCGACATCGTTCGGGAGGGCGATATTTTCCGTTTCGGCTTTCTTTCTCAAAATGGCCACCTTGGTTTCGATATCGGGCGGCTGAATGTCCGCGATCAAACCCCATTCGAAACGAGATCGAAGTCGTTCTTCGAAGTCAGGAATATCTTTTGGAAACTTGTCGCTGGTGACAACAATTTGTCTCCTTGCTTCGTAAAGGGAGTTGAAGGTATGAAAAAATTCGGCTTGTGTTCTCTCCTTCCCGGCAATGAATTGGATGTCATCGATTAACAGGATATCCATCTTTCTAAATTTATTTCGAAACTCATCCATTTTCTCATAGCGAAGAGAGTTGATCAGCTCATTGGTGAACTCCTCCGAGGAGAGGTAGAAAATCTTCCTCACATCTGGAAGAATACGATGTTGCACGATATGGTTTCCGATGGCGTGGAGAAGATGGGTTTTTCCCAACCCCACCCCTCCATAAATAAAGAGAGGGTTGTAATTCTTGGCCGGTAAATCCGCAACAGCCAGGCAGGCCGCATGAGCAAACTGGTTGCTCGCTCCGACCACGAAATGGTCGAACGTGTATTTGGGATTGAAGTTCGGTTGGAAAGAATGGCTGGCCAGCTGTTCGTAGTTTGGCAGAGGTTGGGAAATCGGATCCTTTCCATTGATCTTTTCGTTTCTGATTCGGAATTGGAGTTGACAAGGCATATGGGTGAAGAGGGAAATCACATCTTTAATATGAAGGGAATAGTGTTCGTTGATCCACTCTTTGAAGAACCGATTCGGGACCTCTAACTCAACCTTTTCTCCTTCCCTGGAGACAAAGTGAATCGGTTTAATCCAAATGTCGAAGTTCTGTTGACCGACTCTTTCCTTTAACGCATCGATGGCCTTAGGCCATAAATCTTCCATGAAATTGACCTTACTGGTTTGAAGCATCAGAAAGGGGGTATCGATGGAACGGGCAGGATCGACCCCAAAAAGAAAATATCTTCATTTTCAATTAGTTATAAGTCTCTTTGCACAACGTTTCCACAACTGTGGATAAATGAATTTAAAGACAAAGAGGGGAAAAATTTTGAGGATTAGAATTCTTGAAAATTCACGTGCTAAATATTAAATCCGTTATCCAAAAAAATCAAGCTTTTTTTGTAAAATTATTCTTTCTCTGCCAGTCTGGCCACAGCGACCACCCTCTCCCCCTCCTCGAGGGTGATCAGCCTCACGCCTTGAGTGCTCCTTCCTTGAACGGGGATATCTACCGCTCGCAAGCGGATAATCTTACCCTTGTTGGAGATGACCATCAATTCATCTTCGTCTACGACGGTTTTGATGCCTATCACGTCCCCGGTCTTTTGGGTTCTCTTCACCGTAAAGATCCCGGTTCCTCCCCTATTTTGGACACGATATTCAGAGGCCTGAGTCCGCTTTCCGTAGCCATTCGCTGTGACCGTGAGGATCTGAGTGTGGGGGGCAACCTCTTCCATAGCCACGACTTCATCTTGTTTTGAAATTTTTATTCCCCTGATCCCGCGAGCCGTGCGGCCCATCTCCCTGATCTGGTTTTCTGGGAAATGAATGGCTTTTCCCGTTTTGGTGCCGATAAAAAGATGCTGTTTTCCGTCGGTCAGTTTGGTGGAGATAAGCTCATCCCCCTCGTCGAGGTGAATGGCGATGATGCCACCCGACCGGGGATTGCTGTAGGCTTCGAGGGCCGTCTTCTTAATCGTCCCCTTTTTGGTCATAAAGGTGATGAACATCTCTTTGGCAAAATCTTTGAGGGACAGAATAGCCGTCACTTTCTCCTGGGGGCTGAGATGGAGAAGATTGACGATGGCTTTCCCCCGCGTGAGGCGTCCCGCCTGAGGAAGTTCGTGAACCTTCATCCAATGAATTTTTCCAGCGTCCGTGAAGAACAAGAGATAGTCATGTGTGGAGGCGATGAAGAGGTCCACTACAAAATCTTCCTCTTTGACGTTGATCCCCACTTTCCCCTTTCCTCCGCGATGCTGACTCCGGTAGAGGCTGATGGGATTCCTTTTAATATATCCGGTGTGGGTGATCGTCACCACCATATCCTCTTCGGCGATAAGGTCTTCGACTCGGATTTCCGGGGCAGCCTCCACAATTTCCGTCTTCCTCTCGTCTCCAAAGGCGTCGCGGATGGAGACAAGTTCCTCCTTAATCAAATTGAGAACCAATCGTTCACTGGCGAGGAGAGCTTTCAGGCGATTAATCAATTTGATGGTCTCCTCATACTCTTCCACAATTTTGCGCTGTTCGAGGTTGGTGAGCCGTTGGAGCCTCATCTCCAAGATCGCTTGGGCCTGCTCATCAGAAAAGGCGAATTTTTCCATCAAACGGTCCTTCGCCTCTTTGGGCGTCTTGGAGGCCCTAATCGTAGCGATGACGGCATCAATATGGTCAATTGCCTTTTTCAAACCCTCAAGGATATGCGCTCTGGCCTCTGCCTTGTTTAGCTCAAAGCGGGATCTTCGGAGCACGACCTCTTGGCGATGCTGAATAAAAAAATGAAGCATCTCTTTGAGGGAGAGAAGCTTTGGCTGATTCTGATGGATGGCCAGGAGAATGATCCCGAAGGAGGTTTGCATCTGCGTGTGTTTATACAGCTGATTGAGGATGACCTCGGCGACCTCATTCCGTTTCAATTCGACAACCACCCTCATCCCTTCCCGGTCCGATTCGTCCCGGACATTGGCAATTCCCTCGATCGTTTTCTCCTGAGCTAATTCAGCGATTCTTTCGATGAGCTTGGCCTTATTGGTTTGATAGGGGAGCTCGGTGATGACGATATTTTCACGTTCGCCCTTTCGATCCCTCTCGATGAGGGCTCTGGCTCGAAGCTGGATCACACCCTTTCCCGTTTCATAGGCCTGACGTATGCCCTCTTTCCCGTAAATGAAGCCTGCTGTAGGAAAGTCGGGCCCGGGAAGGTGGTCCATCAATTCCGCCACGGAGGCCTCAGGGGTTTCGATGAGGGCAATGATGGCGTTGATAGATTCCGTGAGGTTGTGAGGAGGGATATTGGTGGCCATGCCCACAGCAATCCCGGAAGATCCGTTGATAATGAGGTTCGGGAATTTGGATGGAAGGACTGAAGGTTCGACTGAAGTGTCATCGTAATTCGGGACAAAGTCGACGGTTTCCTTATCGATATCTGCCAACAATTCGGCGGCAATCTTGGCCATTCTGATCTCGGTATATCTCATGGCCGCAGGTGGATCTCCATCAATGGAGCCAAAGTTCCCTTGGCCATCGACCAGTGGATAGCGGAGAGAGAAGTCCTGGGCCATTCTGACAATGGCATCATAGATCGCCATATCCCCGTGGGGATGATATTTACCCATCACGTCCCCGACGATTCTTGCCGACTTTTTATAGGGCTTGTCCCAATCGTTGTTTAACTCGTTCATCGCGTAGAGGACCCGGCGATGAACGGGCTTGAGACCGTCGCGCACATCGGGAAGGGCTCGACCGATGATCACGCTCATGGCGTAGTCCATGTACGACTTTTTCATCTCATCTTCGATATTGACTGGGATGTGCTCGATAGCAACGCTCATTGAAACTCCTGGGGTGACGGAGGTCGAAAAGGGATCTTAATCATCCTTTGGTTCAGATTATGAGGCAAGATGAACAGTTGTCGGTCATCTCCGGAAAGTCCTCCCCTTTTGGGGAGAGATGCCTAAATTTCATTACAAAATCTAATATAAAAGGCCCTGTTCTGTCAACAAAATTGAGAGGCAATCTTGACAATGGGTGATAAATGTGGTTTAAATTGAAAGTTTAATCATTTCAGAAAATAAGCCACTCTAATAAAGAGGGATTCGATGAAGAGGACATACCAGCCCAGTAATCTCAGACGCAAAAGGACGCATGGATTCTTGGAGAGGATGAGCACCAGGAGCGGTCGAAGTGTTTTAAAGCGGAGGCGAATGAAGGGAAGGAAAAAGTTGACCGTTTGAATCTTGCGTTCCTGAAGGGGGTATGGGAATCCATTCAGCAGGTAGATGGGGATGAGGATCGCGGTGAAAGGATCCTTCAAGTTTACAGAAAAGGAGCGGATCACTCAACCTCAGGATTTCAGAAAGGTCATGAAATTTGGGAGGAGGATTTCCTCTCGAAGTTTTATCCTCTTCATACATAAGAACGAGTGCGCATTCCATCGGTTAGGGATCGTGGCCAAGAAAGAGATTGGTCCAGCGACATTTCGGAATCGAATGAGACGCTACATCAGAGAATTTTTTCGTCTCCATAAACATCACGTCAAAGGATGTTATGATTTTATTTTGATGATCAAAAAGGGATGTTCGATTAATCGGGGTCAGGAAGCGGAGGAAGAACTGAGTAGACTCTTCATTTTATGAGAAAGAGAACGACTTACAAGTTGATGAAAGAAGGACTAATCATTCTGATTCGTCTCTACCAGCATACGTTTTCAACCTTCTTCGGGCCTTGCTGCCGTTTCACTCCTTCATGTTCCTCCTATGCCTTGCTATCAATCCAACGCTTCGGAGTCATAGAGGGAGTGTTGCTCATATTCAAGAGGCTCACCAAGTGCCATCCTTTCCATCTTGGCGGATACGATCCGGTCCCCGAAACCATCAAGAAATCTTAGGAAGGAGATTTAGAGCAAGGGAAACATGGAGAAAAGAGCTATCCTTGCGATATTATTGACATTTTTTATTATTATATTCTGGACTTTAATCCAATCAAAGTTCTTTCCGCCTCCACCCAGTAAAACGCAGCCCCAGGAGGTGAAAAAGGAGGAGGTCTCTCCTCAAGAGAAGGCAGTGGAAAAGGGGACAGGATTAGGAGAATCGAGACTCCTGAAGGGAGGAAAGTCGCCTGTCAGGCGAAAGGTCGCTCCCCCAAAGGAGGTCACTGTCGAAACGCAGAATTATTGGGCTGTCTTCACATCGGACGATGCAAGATTGAAGCATTTCAAGCTTAAGGGATACAAAGACAGGGTCAAGCAGAGTGTGATCGCTATAAAGCTGACCCAATTTGTTGATGAGATCCTTGGTAAGAAAGCTGAGGAGCCGAAGAAACCAGAACCTCTGGACCTGGTTAATACGAGGGAGGAGAAAGATCTTCCTTTAGGGCTGACTTTTAACGGCTTGAACCTGCCTCTTGATGAGAATTGGGAGGTCGACAAGGAGCAGCTTCGTTTACTTCAAGACGGCGAAAAGGGTGAAATCACTTTTTCAAAAAGCCTGGAGAACGGGGTAACAGTATTGAAGCGCTTCATGTGTAGCGCTGAGCTATACAGCATCAAGCTTGAGGTCTCGGTTCAAAATGGTTCTTCGAAAGAGGTCAGGAATCAAGTGGGCCTTGGATGGATTGGAAAAATTGAGTTGGCAAGATTGGCTAAAGAGGGTGACAAGGATTATGGCCTGAAGTATACCTTCCTGAGGAATCAAAAGGTGGAAAAGAAGGAATTTGGAAGGACGCGCGGTTCAGGGTGTGTGCCCGGTTGTGGATCCCAGAAGACGACCGTCGAGCCTTTTGAAACCGAAGAGAAAGGGGATATCAAATGGTTTTCTTTTGGAGGTGAATATTTCACTGCCCTCGTCGTCCCTCCCGCGTCGAAAGAGATTACCTTGGCAGTAAAGGGATCTGAGAAGGACCTGCTGACGGCTGATGTCATGACCCCCTCTGTCACTATTCCCCCCCAAGGGAAGGTGAACGCTGCCTACCAGATCTACTTAGGTCCCAAGGACGAAAACCGGTTGAAAACATTGGGTGTCGGTGCGGAAAGACTGGTGGATTATGGTTTTTTTACGATCATTGCAAAACCTCTGGTTTGGTTCATCAGGCTCACTCACACGGTCACGGGAAATTATGGGATTGATATCATCGTTATTAGCATTCTGATCAAGATTATCTTCCTTCCTTTGACGCAAATAAGCATGAAATCGATGAAGGAGATGCAGAAGGTTCAGCCGGAGATGAACCGGCTCAAGGAACAGTACAAGGAAGATAAGGCAAAGCTGCAGCAGGAGATCATGCTTCTTTACAAAAGGAGAAAGATCAACCCCTTGAGCGGGTGTCTTCCGATGCTCATTCAGATTCCGGTCTTCTTTGCGCTTTATAATGCCCTTCAGAATGGGATTGAGATGAGGCATGCGCCCTTCCTCCTTTGGATTGTGGACCTTTCGGCAAAAGACCCAATCTATATTACCCCAATCGTCATGGGCGCAACGCAGTTCATCCAACAGAAGATGAGTCCTACAACAGGCGATCCAGCGCAGGCCAAAATGTTTTTGTTGATGCCCGTGATGTTCACCTTTATTTTCCTCAACTTACCCTCCGGTCTGGTTTTATATTGGTTGGTGAATAATGTCTTATCCATAGCTCATCAATATTATTTGAACAAGAACAAATGAGGTTTGAGCCTTGGAAGAAATCGAGATCGCGAAAGAGCTGACAAAGGGATTGTTGGAGAGGATGGGTGTAAGGGCAGAAGTGGATGGGTATTTAAAAGAAGGGAATCTCTATCTCGGGATCAGGGGGGATCAGGAGGGGATTCTCATCGGGAAGCATGGCCGCAACCTGGAAGCGCTCCAGATGCTCGTCAATCGAATGGTTAATAAACGGTTGAAGAACGCTATGAGAGTGGTTCTGGATGTCGATGACTATCGGAAAAGAAGGGCGGAGAGCATGGCCCAGATGGCCCTGCGGCTGGGTGACGAGGCAAAAAGGACGGGGCAGTCCCAGGTCGCCGGGTTACTGAATGCTTACGACAGAAGGATCATCCATGTGACGCTCAAAGAAGACCCCTTTCTCGAAACGGAAAGCATTGGGGAAGGGGAGTTAAAGAGGGTCAAAATTATCCCGTTGAAAGATAGAGACAATCCATTGAAACGATTTGAATAAATGTGAACAGAAGCACTTCATCCATTTCTCCGAAAAGCCCACCAAATCCTGAAGAAGAGACGATTGCAGCCATTTCAACTCCATTTGGGGAGAGCGGCATTGGTATCGTCCGAATCAGCGGCCCTTCTGCAGAACCTATCGCCAGGAAATTGTTTAGACCCAAGAGGGATCAATCGTATTTTATTTCTCATCACTTCCATTTTGGGGAAATCATCGATAATCAAAGTGGAAATCCTGTTGATGAAGTGTTGATCGTCCTGATGAAATCCCCGAAAACCTATACAAGGGAAGATATTGCGGAGATCCACTGCCATGGAGGCTATTTCATATTACAAAAGGTTTTGGAATTGGCGTTAAGAGAAGGAGCACGGTTAGCCCGGCCTGGAGAATTCACAAAGAGGGCTTTTCTAAAAGGCAGAATTGATCTTACGCAAGCTGAGGCTGTCATTGATCTGATCAAGGCAAAGACTCAAACCAGTCTTGAGATTGCCACTCAACAATTGAGAGGCGCTCTACACAGAGAAATGACCCAGATCAAGGCAAGGCTGATCGACAGCCTATCTTTGATGGAAGCCCACATCGACTTTCCGGAAGAAGAGATTGAACCGATTGCTTCTCGGAAGATGAGAAAAGACCTGGAAACCATCGTTCACCAGATAGACGAATGGATCAATTCCTATGAAGAGGGAAAAGTCTTTCGTGAAGGCATTTCGTGTGCAATCGCGGGGAAGACCAATGTCGGTAAGTCGAGCCTTCTAAACGTGCTCCTAAAAGAGGAGAGGGCGATTGTGACACCGATCCCGGGGACGACGCGAGATGTGATTGAAGAGGTCCTGAATATTTATGGCATTCCGGTGCGTTTGATGGATACCGCGGGTATGAGAAAACCCGCAGATTCCATTGAACAAGAAGGGGTGAGAAGGGCAAAAGAACGGGTGGCTGACTCTGATTTCGTCCTCTTAATGCTCGATGGAAGTCGGGCCCTCGACGACGACGACAGAGAGATCTTCGCGGAAATCAAGGGGAAGAAGAAGGTGGTCGCTATTAATAAGAACGATCTTCCTTTAAGGATTTCATTAGAAGAGGTGAAAATACTTTTTTCAAAAGATCCCGTTATCTCCATTTCCGCTTTAAAAAACAATGGAATCGATGACCTGAAGCAGGCCATCTATAGTTCACTGATTCGGCGAGAGGTGAGGGCAACCCCAGAGCATTTGATCGTGGCAAACATTCGCCATAAGACAGCTCTCACTCAGGTGAGGGACAATCTTTCGAATGCAACGAAGGGGTTGGAAGATGGGATTTCCCTTGAATTCATCGCCTTTGAAATCCGCGCAGCATTGGAGGCCTTGGGAGATTTGGTTGGAGAGACAGCCACTGAAGAAGTTCTGGACCGTATTTTTGAAAAATTTTGCATCGGGAAATAATGTTTCACGTGAAACATATCGCCCCCCATATCCTTCTCATTAACCCCTGGATCACTGATTTTGCAGCTTATAATCTCTGGATAAAGCCCTTGGGCCTCCTTCGTATTGCGAGCCTCTTGAGGATGAACGGGTTTCGAATCACACTGATGGATTGTCTCGATTTCACAACAAAAACAAAAAGATATGGCGCTGGCAAGTTCTATAAGACTAAGATTGAGAAACCTCTTCCTCTCAAACTTATCCCCCGAAATTTCAGCCGGTATGGAATTCCTGAAGAAATCCTGTTGAAAAGATTCTCAATGCTTGAGGAAAAGCCGGATGTCATTGGCATTACTTCGGGGATGACTTACTGGTATCCTGGGGTATTTAAAGTCGTTGAAATAGCAAAGAAAGTTTTCAGCAATGTCCCCATCCTATTGGGCGGAATCTATGCCACCCTCTGTTCCGAGCATGCAAGAAAGCACTCTGCTGTGGATATCGTCTTCAATGGGAGAGGGGAATCGGAAGTCTTAAAGTTAGTTTCAGAATTAACGGGGTCCGAAATCCCCTATTCGCAATCTGCAATCCGCAATGAGAATTATCCTGCCTTCGACCTCTATTCTCAACTCGATTATGTCTGTATCGCTACAACAAGGGGATGCCCATTAAGATGCGGCTATTGTGCCTCCCCATTCTTGGCAAAGGGTTTTTTCAGAAGGGATCCTTTGGAAGTGGCTGATGAAATTGAATACTGGACGGGTAAATATGGGGTTAATAATATTGCTTTCTATGATGATGCCCTTCTCATCGAACCATCAAGGCATATTATTCCAATTTTGAAGGAGATAATTAGAAAGGACATTCATTGTAATTTCCATGCTCCCAACGGCCTGCATATTATGGAGATGGATGAAGAGACTGGAAGCCTTCTATTTCGCGCTGGGTTCAAGACGATCCGCCTTGGCTTTGAAACAGCGAATGAGGCAATGCAGCTTGAAACCGGAGGGAAAGT
Source organism: Syntrophaceae bacterium UBA1163 (assembly GCA_002311635.1). Classification (GTDB taxonomy): domain Bacteria; phylum Desulfobacterota; class BSN033; order BSN033; family UBA1163; genus UBA1163. The sequence continues at coordinate 4,410 of DBZJ01000099.1, read as the reverse complement.
TGACAATCACGCGTTCAAAGGCGCAAGCAAACATTTAAAAAGGGCAGGGTACCCAGGCGAAGAGATCGGGGTCTATGTCATGGCGGGATTACCAGGACAAAGGGTAGGGGAGGTTGAGGAAACCATTGCCTTTGTGAAAGAGGCGGGAGCAAAGCCAATGCTTGTGGAATATTCGCCCATTCCCTATACTCCTTTGTTTGAGAAAGCGAAGAGAATGTCTCAATTCGATCTTGAAAATGAGCCCTTATATCACAATAATTCCATACTGCCGTGCCAGTGGGACGGGTTTACAATAACGGATTTTAGAAGGTTGAAGGAGAAATTGAACAGAGGATAACTATATGAAACAACTAAAGATTGAAGAAGGCATCTTTATTGTTGGGGGACCGGACATCACGGATGGTCGAGATGGGTGTATCTATTTGATAAATTTAGGGGAATTGATACTGGTCGATACTGGAGCAGGGTGGAGTGTTGATAAAATTATTAACAATATCAAAGGATTAGCGCTTGATTGTAAGAATCTTACTAGGATTCTTCTTACCCACTGCCATATCGATCATATTGGAGGCGCCCCGGAGATTAAGAGGAGGTTTGGATCAAAGATCTATATTCACAAACTGGATGCTCCGCCTTTGGAAAATGGGGATCCAGTTCTAACCGCTGCGAATTGGTATCAGACAAGCTTTCCGCCAACTCCTGCGGATGTGAAATTCAATCTTCCAGAAGAGATATTAGCCATTGACGAACAGAAGATTGTTTGTCTTCACACACCAGGTCATACCCCGGGATCAATATGCATCTATTTGGATAAGAGCGGGAAACGAATTCTCTTCGGTCAGGACCTTCATGGTCCGATTCTTCCGGAGTTTGGCTCCAATCTCGACGATTGGGATCGCTCGACCCAGAAGTTACTTGACCTCGATGCGGATATCCTCTGTGAGGGTCACTTCGGAATCTACAAAACAAAGAAAGAGGTAAGAAATTATATTCTCTCTTGCCGCCGCCAATATGGGGTGGAATGAATTGATGTGGAATAATAGAGCGGGATATAACGCTTGACGTTTAACGCGATACGTTATATATTGGTGAAGGGTGATAAAATCATTCAAAAATAAAGAGACAGAGAAAATATACTCTCGAGAGATTTCTCTAAAATTGCCGAGAGACATTCAACAAATTGCGCTGCGAAAATTAAGGATGATAAATAATGCGAAGAATATGAATGATTTAAGAATCCCACCTGCAAACAGGCTGGAAAAATTGAGTGGCATTCGTGAAGGACAACACAGCATTAGAATTAATGATCAATGGCGCATCTGCTTTATCTGGAGGGACAGGGATGCGTATGATGTAGAAATTACAGATTACCATTAAGGAGAAATGCTATGAAGAAGAAATTGCATCCAATTCACCCCGGAGAGGTTCTCCTGGAAGAATTTCTCAAACCCATGGGGATAAGTCAAAACAAGCTTGCCATAAACATTGGAGTACCTTCCAGAAGAATAAATGAGATTGTGCTTGAGAAAAGAAAAATTACGGCTGACACAGCTCTGAGATTGGCCCGTTTTTTCGGAACATCTGCGGAGTTTTGGTTAGGGCTCCAGTCTCAGTATGATTTGGACGTGATCGCCGACAAACTTGGTCCACGATTGGAGCAAGAGGTAAGAGAGTACTCAAAGGCTGTATGAGAGAAGAAATACGTCAAGAGGACACTTATGCAGAGTTTAAGTGAGTAAAGCGCCAGGATTTTGTTGACAATGAGATTTATGCCCTCCTGAAACAACTTGTTCCTTCAACCAAAGAGATAGAATGGGACATCGAAATGATCGGCGATATTTAGAGATACAATCCAACATTGGGTTGTTGTTCAATATAAAACCGTTGATGAATTGGAGTTTTATCCCTGATGAAAATGGAAATGTAAATAGAGTCAAGCAATCATGATTCGGTGATGAAGTTTGAAGATGGATTTCGTAAGGACAAAGAGTTGGGCAAGAAGGCAGAGAGGACTGACGGAAAAAGTAATGCTTTATTATAGTGGGCAGTATTGCACTCTCGCCACTGACTTTTATTGTTAGGTATTAGATAGCTACCATAGACAAGAGATTCGTATTATAACCTGACCAGAGGTGTAAAGTTGGTTGAATTTAACCGGTTCATTGAATTAGACAGGCGTTTTCTTGATGTGACGGAATTGACTGAACCTGAAGAATCTGCCTTACGAAGTTACACGGCATCATTATTAGGTAAAGAAGCAGGAATTGGATGGGCAGATCTCCTTGAAAGCCGCATTGTAGTCATACTTGGGGAGCCTGGGAGTGGTAAGACCTGGGAGTTACGAAATCAAGCCAAGCTTTTGAAAAACCAAGGTTTCGCATTTTTCATTCCCCTGGACCGACTAGTAGAAGGCCCTTTAGAAGGGGCTCTATATCCCACTGATGAGAGCCTATTTTTAAAGTGGAAGAAAATAGGTGGCAAAGTAACGTTTTTTTTAGATTCAGTAGATGAAGGAAAGTTTCGTAAACAACAGGATTTTGCTCGAGCTTTAGATTCCTTTGTTCGCGGCGTAGGTTTGCCAAGGATTCGCATTGTTCGTGCAGTTATCAGTTCGCGAGTCAGCGAATGGCGTATCCACGCAGACCGTGAAGAGATTTTTCAACGGTTTGATTTAACTTGGTCGGATAAACAGGATGCAGGCAAGTCAACCACTAAGACTCCTGAGTTTCGCGTCGTTCAGCTGGAACCATTGGATCGATCGCGCGTGCGTAAGTTCGCAGAAGAAATTGGCTTGGAGAATCCCAAATTATTTCTAGAGGCGATAGATGTCCAACACGCCTGGGAATTTGTCCACCGCCCTATTGACGTTGCGGACCTAATCAGCTATTGGCTCGAACATCGTCGATTGGGGACTCTATCTGAACTAATTGATTTCAACCTTTCAAAAAACCTTAGGGAAACTCCAGAACGTATCCAGAACGACCCTCTCACTCCTCAGCTGTCCCGTATTGGCGCCGAATGCCTCGGGGCAGCGGTAATTTTCTGCCGACGTTTCAACTTCTTCATCCCAGATACAATACCCCCTGATGATACAAGTGGGGCTTTAGTCGCTGAGCAGTGCCTTCCAGGCGATTGGCCTTCGGCTATGGGCAGGGCCATGCTTAGCCGGGCGGTATTTGATGCAGCGAGCTACGGCCGTATACGCTTCCACCATCGTCGCATTGCTGAATACCTCGCGGCCTCCTGGTTGGCACAACGCATGAAAGAAGGCTGTCCGTATCCTGTCCTCGAAGATCTGCTGTTTGTTCATCATGAAAACCGCATGATCATCCGACCGAGCCTCAAGCCTGTTGCCGCTTGGCTCGCCACGGGAAATGAATCTTGGAACCGAAGGCTTCGGGAGCAGATTCTCACTTCTGCCCCAGATTTGTTCTTGACACTTGGAGATCCGCAATCTCTACCGATTGAATATAAAAAATCCCTCCTACAAAACCTTATTACCCGCTATAGAGGGCGTCAGCGAATATTTTTAGATGCAGATGCAGAAGCTATGAGCCGTATGGCTGATCCAGCGCTATCGACTCTAATGATTGCCCTGTTAGAGGAAACGACAACCCCCATCGATATAAAAATCTTACTTCTTCAAATAATCTGCCACGGGCGACTCCAAGGCTGCCTTGATGTTGCATTAAACATTGTCGAATCCACAAATGAACCTGACCTTCTTAAATCCTACGCTGTGGCAGCAATCCGCGACATAGGTGATAAAGAAGCGAGGCATAGATTATCGAAAATAAGCCAAAGATTTGATAGGATTGAGAATCACCTTTGTGCATTAATATGCAAAGCAATTTATCCCGAAGCAATAGGACCCCAGGGTTTAGCAACGCTCCTGGAAAAAACTGAAAAAGTGGACCCATATTCGGTCGATTTGCCTTGGTATCTTAAAAAACATCTGGAAGAAAATTTACCGACCGAACAGGCCGCGGATATGTTAAAGGAACTGCTGCGCCTCGCTCAGGAGCCTCCACATCTTAAGCATAATGGGGAAGACGCTCCAGTATCAGATCGCTTTTATTGGCTTGGCGAAGTGATACCTGGGGTTCTAATACACCTCCTTAAGCGGTTAACACTTCAGAATCATGAGATAGAAATTGCCGCAAAAGCGCTGTGGCTTCTAAGAAACTTCAGGCGTTGCGATAAAATGAGTCGCGATCTCCCAGGGGAGCTTAATACCCTACTCAATGGACATCCTTCCGTACGTCAAGCCTATTTCCGGATTCGTTTCGAAGAAATATGCCAAAAGAAACCAGAAAAAAAACCATCTGCTTTTTTAATTTACGATTATTATGATGTAGTTAAACAAAGAGAGGGAGACATTGATTGGCTTATTAAAGATATTCACGAAAG
>DBZJ01000002.1 GCA_002311635.1 Syntrophaceae bacterium UBA1163 | reverse complement strand
CCCGAAAGATTTCGTCTTTTTTGAAGAGATATGGATTTTTCTAACAAGAAAGTAAGTCGTGGAGCGTTTTGTACGAACCGACAGATTAACCACAAAGGGATTTCACATTTTCCGGTTTTTTGTAATATCCGGAAGGGTATAATAACCTACAAATCGGATTTTCGAGGGGGCTGTAATGGCGAAGGGTCGAGTCAAGTGGTTCAGCGATCAAAGGGGCTTTGGGTTTATTGAAGTGAAAGACGAAAAGGATGTATTCGTTCATCGTACTGCTATTCAGGGTGAAAGGCTTACCCTGAAAGAGGGAGATGAGGTGGAATTCGAAATCTCGCAGGGCCCCAAAGGCCCTCAAGCCACCAATGTAACGGTGGTTATTTAAGAAGCAGAGGGGCCGACTTTTATCGCCTTCGGGGAGCTCAGTTGAGCCGTGGTTGAAAGCAATGAGTTATATCCTCCCTGGACCTGGACAGGCCTACTACACCCTGCCCATCACAGGCAGGGATATCCCTACTTCGGGGTATTACCTTAATATGAACTTCTTTACAGGGTTTCATGGGAAAACTTAAGTGGGAAGAAATCGAAGAAATAGAAACAAGGCAAGAAGTTTGAAAGAGCAGGTCCCAATAAGATCCTACAGATCTGAGTCCCGCCAAGGGCGGGACGAAGATACTTTGGTCCCGTCCGATGAGTTGGATGTCGATGTGGCCAGCGAGTTCCCGGGATTGAAAGTGGAGAATGAGGATGTACAGGCGAGGGAAGAGGAAGAGGTTGTTAAACATGAACCGGAGACGTTTGGAAGGACAAAGGACCCTGTTCTCATCTACTTGAAGGAGATGGGGTCGTTTCCCTTACTGACCCGGGAAGGGGAAGTGGAGATTGCCAAGAGGATCGAGAGCGGAAAGCAGGATGTGTTGAGCGTGGTGCTTAATTGTCCCATTGCTGTCAGGGAAGTCATCAACCTTGGAGGTGCCCTTCGTGCTAGAAAGACAGAGATCAAAGAAGTGACCAATGAGATCGGCGATGAAGAGACGAATGTTGAGGAAGAACAGATCCAGAAGAAGAGAGCTCTCAGCTTAATCAACAAGATCCAGAGGGGAGAAGAGCGCATTCGAATCCTCCAGAGAGGGTTGAAGTCCGAGAATAAAGAAGTTTTAAAAAAGAAGATTCGGGAGCAGATTTGGAAAAAACAAACCAAGATAATTGATACCTTTAAGCGGATCAATTTGAGGGAAAAACAGATCAACAGAATCGTTCAGAAGTTGAAACACCTGGACATTCGGATGGAAAAGGCTCAAAAAGAACTGAAACAATACGAGAAGGACATAGGGATTTCAATCCAGGATGCCAGAAACTCTTTGAGGATAATGAGAAAAAAAGCAATTAAAAAAGGTTCTCTTTCCCCTGTTAAAGGGGGCCTTCGGCTAAAAGATTTAGAGGAGATGGACAGGATCGCCCGGGATGTCAAAAGGAAGGTAGGCAGAATGGAGGTGGAGTGTGGCCTTTCTTCGGATCAGATCAAAGAGGCAGTGAAGGCAATTGAGAAAGGGGAGGCCCAGGCCAAAGAAGCCAAGAGTGAAATGGTGAAGGCCAACCTGAGGATGGTCATCGCCATTGCAAAAAGATACATCAATCAGGGACTTCAGTTTCTGGATTTGATCCAGGAGGGAAATATTGGATTAATGAAGGCAGTGGACAAGTTCGAATACCAGCGGGGCTACAAGTTCGGTACGTATGCGACGTGGTGGGTCCGGCAGGCCATCACGCGAGCCATTGCCGATCAAGCCCGGACCATTCGCATCCCCATCCATATGAACGATATCATCAATAAACTGAACCGAACCTCCCGAACCCTGGTTCAGCAGATTGGAAGGGAACCCACTCTGGAGGAGATTGCCGAAAGAATTGAGATGTCTCTGGACAAGGTGCAGAAGGTTTTTAAGATCGCCAAAAGCCCCATTTCGCTCGAAACGCCTATTGGTGAGGAAGGGGATTCCCGCTTAGAGGATTTTATTGAGGATAAAGAGGTAATCTCCCCTCAGGAGGCAGCGATAAGTTCCAATATGGCAAAGCAGATTCAAAAAGTCCTCTCCACACTGAACGAAAGGGAGGAAAAGATTTTGAGGATGCGGTTCGGGATCGGAGAGAAGCACGACCATACCCTTGAAGAGGTGGGACAGTACTTTGAAGTTACCCGGGAAAGGATCCGACAGATTGAGGAAAAGGCCTTAAGGAAGTTGAAATATTCCAGTCGGGCCCATAAACTAAAAAGTTTCATCGAAACCTAAAAAGGAGAACGACTGCGGACAGTTATGTTGGAAACTTATCTTATGATGTAACAGACGAAACGATTAAGCAGGCTTTTGAATCCTTCGGCGAAGTAACCTCAGCGAGAGTGATCAAAGACAAGTATACTGGCCGGTCCCGGGGGTTTGGTTTTGTAGAAATGCCTGTACAGTCCCAGGCTCAAACGGCGATCAAAAGCCTTAACGGAAAGGAACTCCTGGGCAAAGAGATGACCGTGAACGAGGCACGTCCTCGTACCGGTGATCGAAGAACTGGAGGAGGGCGGATGGAATATGGTCGCCGCGGGAACCGTTATTAATCTTATTTTTCCAGGGAAGAGGTTGGTCAATGTTGCAGCGAAGAAGGCATGGGCGTTCCCATGCTCCAAAATCAAAGCATTTTAGACATCCAAAGTCCTATAAAGTCGTATGCTCGGGCTGCGGAAAGGAAGTCATCACCCCGGTTCTCCCGCCAGATGACAAGAAACTACTCTGCATGGAATGCTTCAGCAAATCAGGAATCTCAAAGGAGGAAACATGAACAGGAAAGTTTACGTAGCCAACCTCCCCGGACAAGCCACCGAGACCGAACTCAGGGCACTTTTCTCGAAAGCCGGAAACGTCATTTCGGTCAAGATGGTCCAGGACCGACAAACGGGGCAGCCAAGAGGCATTGCCTTCGTGGAGATGTCTACGCAGTGGGAAGGCCGAAGAGCTGTTTCCATGCTGAACCGCCAGGACTTCATGGGGAAAAACTTACTGGTAAAAGAGGCTGCAGAAAAACGAAGCTTCCGGGGAAGATAGGGGTAGAAAGGAGAAGATGATGAAAGCGAAGGGAGGGAATTACGGGAGCATCCTGCATTGTTCTTTCTGTGGAAAGAGTCAGGATGAAGTCAGGAAGCTCATCGCCGGCTCCACGGTCTACATCTGCGATGAATGTATCAAGCTTTGCAGTGAGATCATTGCAGAAGAGGCCGAGGAAAGGTTTGTTCCGGGAAGACTGGCCGTTCCCAAACCGATGGAGATCAAGGCGAAGTTAGATGAATATGTTATTGGACAGGAAAATGCTAAGAGGATCTTATCGGTCGCGGTCCACAATCACTATAAGCGGATTGATCCTCGTGTGGCCTCAGGAGATGTGGAGCTTCAGAAATCGAATATCATTCTCATCGGTCCCACCGGGTCTGGGAAAACTCTCCTCGCCCAGACGCTGGCCCGTATCCTCGACGTTCCGTTCACGATTGCGGATGCCACCTGTCTGACCGAAGCGGGGTATGTGGGTGAGGAT
>DBZJ01000003.1 GCA_002311635.1 Syntrophaceae bacterium UBA1163 | reverse complement strand
GGACTTGGAGGAATGCTGGTTCAGGATATCGAGGTTCAACTGGTTGGGCCACCAGTCGCGGTTCGCCGTGCCTCTACCGGTTGCTTGTGGGTTTGCTCCGCCCATTACCGGGTACTTTCTGTCGTCAGTCATAACGTTACCTCCTCTCGTTGTCTGATTTTATCCACTGTGGTGCTACCAATAATATAGTGCTTCCTTGCCCATCTAGCTAACTTCTTGTCTTCTGCTATATGTTTTCTTCTTTCTCTTTTTTATCCAGTGGCTTAATAGCCGATTTGAAATCAAATCAATAATTCTTCTTATGGTTTTTGTCTGATGGATTTGTCTTTAGACTTCTTTTTAGGTGGGGAGGGCATCCCCATTTGCTATGAATTTCCAGTCAATAAACCTCGCAAGGCATCTGCAACATTTACTATTAGGACACATCACTCCTTCGTTTTAATTCGGAATCATTCCGAATTAAATTTTATAAGAATTGATTTCATTTTTATCCTTCCAACGATTCTCCTGTTTAAGTGATTAAGTGGAATGACGGTAAAGTTTCTTCCTGCACTTCTGACAGTATCCGTAATATTCCAGTCGGGTGTCCGTTACCAAAAAACTGGTTTTTCTGCTTACTTCTCCTGAGTCGATGTCAACGGGGAGCTTGTAATCCATAATCCGACGACAGTTTTTGCAGACTAAATTGATGTGATCTGTGACGGTTCCCTCGTAACGGTTTTCCATTTTGTCAAATTCCAGCGTCTTGATGATTCCGTGCTTAGAAAGCTCATTTAGAGTGAGGTAGACTGTCGATAAGCTTAGACCCCGGGTCCTCCCCTTCGCAGCATCATAAATAACCCTTGCACTGGGGTGAAGAAGATTCTTTTCCACGAGAACGTCAATGACCGCGAGTCGCTGGGCGGTGAGCTTGAGACCTTTTTCTCTCATCTTCCTGATGAGCGATTCTTTCATTGTCAGACCAAATTCGGAACCATTCCGATTTAATAAAAGCATACTATTGCTCTGATCCTTTGTCAAGTTGTTTTTCTCAATCCGGCTTGTAAATTTGATCTCTTTTCGGTATCGCTAACGGGAAAATTGCAAGAAGCTTAGTTCAAATATCAGCAGACACAAAATCGGTCAGGTCCTTTTCCCTCAAAATACTTCTTTTCCATTTTTCGATAGAAGGGAGGATATAAGGTAAGAGCCTCATGGAATAATAAGGCGGAAGTAATGGCAATCCCAAGAGGTCTCCGAAGACCATGAGCATAAAGAGGCAGTCTAAGCTCTCTCTATCCCTTCTCAGTTCGAGATTCATTTCGTGGACGGTCATGCCATACAGAATCTCTCTTAAGATTCTTGGGAGGTCCTTAAGCCTTGCAGCAAAAGAGAAAATCATTTTTCTCATTTATCTTCTCGTCGAATGGTAAATCCCAAAAAGACATAGGCCATAATACCTAAAATAATGATTGACGTGTTCACCTCGGTTAAAATCATAAAGGGCACAACGACCATCTCTAAAATAATATGTAAAGGATCTTGTCTCCTTTTTTAGTCCCACGAAGAATCTCCATATGTCTCAATGAAGCAAATTCTCTTCTCAGTTCTTCCTCGGTCAGGTTAAGGTTCTTTATCATCTCCTCAGCAGTGGCCTCTCCTCTTTCTTTAATGTAGTTGACAATCTTAGACTGCTGAGGCGTTAGAGTTGAAAATTTGTCCTTACCTTTTAGAAAGGTTTGGGCCGAATGAACCGCCCATGGATCGCAAGCCTTGGGGGGCGATAGAAGATCCATATAGCAGTCTTCACAGAAGGTTTTCCCTTGATGTTCGTAGCCCTGCTGCTTTTCTATTTCCTTACCGCATCTGGTACACTGGATAAGCATCTCTATCCTCTCTTTAGGCCATAGTCCTTTGAAGGCTCTCTGTAGATGACAGAGGTGCCTTGGATCACGTTAAAATCGGCTTCTTTAAATATTTTAACACAAGATTTCACATCCAATCCTCTTCCTCTGGAAGTTTCAACTTCCGTATCACGTGGATTGGTGCCCACCTCGGCCCAGAAGAGATTCGCCCCTGCCATCGCCCCCAACAAATTGGGCTCATGCGTACAATTCCCGACCAGATCTCTGCCCATCGCCAATCGAACAACGGCAACCAGAAAAGCCAATTGAAACTCACTTATTATGCCGTATTTTCCCAGTTCAGAACCCGGAATGCTGATTCGCCGCATGGCACCGCTATAACAGGGGTTTATTTCTCTTCCAACCAGAATTTTTTCTGCGATCTCTTCAACCGAATGCTCCGGACCAATTGGTTCCACGCAGGTCCCAATCAACAGACCGGCCTCACGAGCTGCCCGGATGGTATTCAATCGGACCTGTGGATCGATCTTCGTATCTCTCCCTTCACCCATCCTGACGGCATGGTAGATCCCGGTATAACCGGCTTCTGTTAATTGTTTCGCCTCTCCGTACCCGAAATCCCCGATATTGGCGATCATGATGGTCTCAGGCTTAAGGCAACCTCTAAAAATGT
>DBZJ01000102.1 GCA_002311635.1 Syntrophaceae bacterium UBA1163 | reverse complement strand
ACCATTTTTAAAATCTTACGTTCCCAAAAACCTATGGTCACGATACCTCTCTCTTCATTTCTTTCGGGTAACATTTATTAATGAGGCATCAGGTTGGAATGTGGGCAACTTACCTAAGCCCCTCCGGGAAGCCCCCGTCTCTGCTGGAGAGCTTCACTTCGCTTTTCAATATTTATTCCCAAAGGTCACTGAAGGCTATTAATGGGATACTTGAGGCGAGAAGCGCCTGGCGTAGTTCTGGACTTGTCAAAGCCTCATAGTCTCTATGGCCGCAACTGTCTTTTCCTTTATGATTAATTTTGGGAGTCGCAGGATGAAAATAGATTTCGGTCACTCCCGGGGGGAGGTTTCTGAGAATGCGAAGGACCAGATCTAAATTCATGTCTCCGCTGTCGTTCATGCCGAAAACAAAGTCATTCGAATACACCCCCGCATGTCTGAATCTCCTCTTTAATAGAGAAACCCAAGGGGACAGAGCAAGGCAGGTGCTTGTTCTCCGGAGAAGTCCGTTCCTCGATGCTCGCCATGAAGGCAGAAGAGGTTCACAGGGCAATCGCATCGCTTTCATCCCATAATCTCGGCCTACTTTCAACGCGAGGCCTGAAATGGTCGGATGGAGATGCATGTGATGATGGGCGTTGACATGGTCAAGGCTGAGTCCCGTTTTCCGGAAGGCCTCAAATTGTGCACGGATTTCCGCCTCCAGTTGACGCCTCACATGTCGTCGGAAAAAAAAATTGATTCCAGCGCGGACGAAATGCGAGGAGAACTCACCCTGCCTGCTCACCAAATCGGGGACTACTTCCGGAGGCAAGATTGGCGATCCGTCCACAAGCACCAGGTGTAGGCCGACTTTCAATGTTGGAAGACGCTTGGCTCGCTCCACCGCATCTCCGGCGGACTTCGCTCCCACCATCAAACTCGTGGCGGTCAGGGTCCCTTGACGATGGGCTTCTTCAATGGCTTCATTGACAGGCAGGGAAAGACCAAAGTCATCGCCAGTCATGATGAGTTTTTTCACGATGACTTCTCCTTGGGCACCAAACGTCCATCGCGGGCCAAAATCAGATCAGCACCGCGCCAGCTAACCGTTTTCTTGGTAAAAGCCAAAAGCCAGGAAATAAGCGCGGTCAGATCTCTCAAAGGCAGAAGGGCAATACTCCTTAGCCCCTCCTGATCTCGAAGTCCCCACCCCAATATGACCGCTGCCGTAACCAAGCGAAGTCCCATCGCTCCCCCCAGCACCATCAGCCCGCCAGCATCTCCCAAACGGGATGCCGCGAATAAAAGGGCGAAGGGAACGGAACGGATCAATAGGGTGGCAAAAAAGCCCATAGGTTGTGCGGCTCGTGTCTTTTGATCCCAACAGACCTGATGATCCCACCATCGAGAGACGTTTTTGAGATCGACCACGGTCTCGACAAAATAGGGCGCCACGGCTACCCTTCTTCCGGAAGCCCAAAGACGCCTGCCCATTTCATAATCCTCCGCAAGATAGTCGGCCAGGTCCTCCAATCCGCCCATCTCTTTGAGAGAGCTGCGCCGCAAAGCCATCGAGGAGCCCAGACAGAACTTTGACGCTCCAGTGACCGAAGCGAAGATGACGCTGGGAATGAAATCGGCATTCAAGGTCAGCAACTCCATTTTCTCGTACCATCGATCCGCATGGGTGGCCTTATAGAGGGTACAGACACATCCTACATTGGGATCAGCCAGGGGAGCAATGATCGCTTTCAGATAATCAGGTTCCAGTAGGACATCACTGTCGCTGATGACCAGGATATCATAATGCGCATGGGGTAGGGCGCCCAGAAGGTTGTTGATCTTGCCGTTGGGGCCGGCTTGACAATTCTCAACAACCACGGACACCTTTTCAGGACCAAATTCCTGCTGGATTTCTTTGAGCAGCGGCATGACCGGATCATCTGGGTCTTGGACTGAAAAGATGACCTGGTACTTGGGGTAATCCTGGAGGCAAGCACTTCTCAAGTTCACGCGTTGGTTTTTTTCAAGGCCGCACAAGGGCTTCAGGATGGTCACCGGCGGCCACTCCGTAAAGGAGGATGGAGGTAAGGAGGGAGGTTGTGTACGAAACCGAAGAAGTGCAAGCAGGCATAGAATGGCGTATACAGAACCGCCGAGGATAGGAACCAAACAGATCCACTGGAAAAGAGACCCAAAGAGTTGCACAAATAGCCCTTGTCCCTGCGTCCATGGGAGCAGGAAGTCCGCTTTCTCTGGCGAAGCGGCCGAACCAATCTTATTCTTTTTCTACGTGATTTGCAATTATCCAGCAACCTCGATTTCGGGGAAAAGCCATTCGCGCTTAAGGAATGCTAATTCTTCAGGCTCGAATTTCCTCCCGAGGTTTTCACAAATTTCAGCACGGCAGGTAGAAAAACGAGCGTGGTGATCATCAGGGAACCGATGCAGATGGTGAGGAGCTTTCCCATACTGGCCATTCCGCGGTGGGAGGAAAAAGAGAGCGCGCTGAAACTCAGGATGGTCGTCAGGGTACTGAAAAAAAGAGCCCTCGCGGTGCTCGTTTCCAGCATGTTGCCACTCGGTGGCGGGTCTATCCGGAAACGGCGGATGAGATAGATTCCTTCCACACCGCTGCCCAGAAGAAGGGGGATCACGATGACGTTTGCAAAATTGAACGGGATATCCAGGATGACGGAGCTTGCCCCTGTCATCAGCAGCGAAAGCGTGAGAGGCAAAAGGACGAGGAGGGTGTCTGAGATGCTTCTAAGTTCGATCAACAGATAGAGAGTGATCGCCAGAAGGGCATATAGGGTCGCCAGGAGAAAGGAACGGACAACCGCATTGCCTGCCTCCTGTATCGTGACAGGCGTATCCGTTGCATTGGGTGCCAAGACGCTCACCGTTTTAACGAACCTTTTCAAAGAGCCGGTCTCCAAGATGTTCTCCTTGGGAAAGACCTCCACACGATAACGTCCATCCGGTGCGACATACCGGGAACGTAACTCACGGGGCAAACTCGATTCTTTCACAGGAGATGCCCGAAGGGAAGTCTCAAGATCTTGAAAGAGGACGGGCAAATTGGAAAGAACCATCTGTTCAAGCTTATCAAACGCCTCCCTGCGTTTTTCCGGATGCTGAAGCGTTCTCTTAAACCCTTCCAGGGAACGACGGAGACGGGTGAGAGAGGTGGCGTAGTCGCCGTTCTCTCTCGGAGCTGTGGAGAGGACGTTGTTCAAGGAGGCTTCCAAACTTTCTAAAGACGCAATGTTCTTTTCGTAACTCAACTTTTTGGGTTTCATCGTTTCCAGTCCCGGCGGCATGAAAAGGGAAATGTCGGAGAGGATCGCGAGCTTGCTAGACTGATCTTCAGGAACGAAGCTCGCAATGGTGATTGCCTCCTTGACTTCCTTAAGACCTCTCAGCCTCACGGCCATCTCCTCCGCTTCTTTTGCATTTCCTGCAAGGACGGAGATGGTCCACGGGCAGGTCATTTCATTTTTGAAAAGCTCCTTAATCGTCGAGACTGCCTCGCTATGCGGGTCATAGAGGCTGAGGGGATTGTAGTCAAAATAGAGTTTCGGTACGAGGAAGACAGCTCCTATCCCAATCACAATCCCGCCGAGAACGATTGCTTTCGCATATTTGTAAGGCGCCTGGTAAAAGGGTCTATTGGCAGTGACCGCTTTTACGCCTACCTTCTTAAGGGGGAGCAGGGTGAGGAGTGCAGGGAGGACGGTCAGGGTGGCAAAGAGGTTAATGAACATTCCTGTGCCGGCGATCAGGCCAAGTTCTGAAACGCCGGTATAAGGGGTTGGCAGAAAGGAATAAAAACCGATGGCCGCGGCTACGGTACAAAGCCGCAGACTAACGCCCAACCCCCTTGCCGTTCCGACAATCGCTTCGTGGTGTCCGAGACCCGATGCGATGAGTTCCCGGTACCGGAGACAGTATTGGATGCCGTAATCAATCCCAAGGCCTATGAAAAGCACCCCGAAGGCCACGGAAATGAGGTTGAGACGGCCCACAAAGGCAATGGCAAACCCCAGGGTCCAAATGAAACCCATGAGAAGCGTGACCAGGCTGGCGAAGACAAGCCTGCCCGAACCCAGGCCGATCACAAGGGCAATGGCCACGAGGAGGAAGGATATCAGGGTCGTCAATCCCATTCCTTTGCTCACCGCGGCCAGGCTTTCGTAATTGAGCACAACGTCCCCGGTCAGCCGGACCGTCACCCCGTTGGTTTTATGAAGACCGAGTTCGTCGCGGATACGATAAATGGCTTCGATGGCACCCTCTCCTCCGGAAAGCGTAGCGTAATCGAGAACGGGATCAAGGATAATAAACTGACGGTTTGCCTCTTCCGCCGCCTCTTTTCCCAGAATGAGTTCCTGCCAGGAAAGTGGTCTCGGCCGGTTTGAAGTTGAACTCTCAACGGTTTGAGCCAGGCGGTCAAAGAAGGGGACGAGCTTTGTCTTCTGCTCGATATCTCCTCCTTGGCTCACAATCCTTTCGAGGACGGAGAAGAGACCGCGGAGGGTTAGATCCTTTGACATGAGTCCGAGCAGAGGCTGTGCCGTTGCGAGGTTTTCGGAAAGCGCTTCGAGGTCCTTGACGCTCAGATAGAGGAGGCCATTCCTCTCAAAAAATTCTCCACTTCCCGGCGCATAAACCTCCTTGAATAAGCCGGTCTCCTTCTTTAGGCGTTCGGTCATTTTTTCTCTCTGAAGACGGGCGGCCTCAGGGGTATCGGCGTCGATGACGACCACAATGGTCTCATTGAATTGCGGAAAGGCGTTTTGAAACTCCTTCTCCAGTTTGCGATAGGGAAGCTTGTCGGAAATCATATCCGTCAGTTCGGTATCAATCCGAAAATGGTTCACCGTATAGATCACGACGCCAGCGGTCACGAGAAGGGAGACTAAGAGGATAAGGGATGAGTGATGGCCGACGAAATCTGCCCACTTTTCAAAGAGGTGTGTTGAATAAGTTCGCGCCCGTTTGATCATCGCAAGGAAATTCAAAGGAATCAATGTGATCTAACAGTTTTTATCATAAGAAAATACGCTATAAAAAACAAGGGAAACCCTGACCATGCCGGTTTCTGAAAGGGTGTCCGGTGCAGAAAAACGATCAGAGAATAGAATTCTATCATACTGTTGATCGGAAAGGCCGATGAGATGTTACTTGATGCTACTTAAGGTTGCACCTTCATCATTTTTGAGTTGCATTGTGGCTGGTGGCATGCTAATTTATCTTAAGGTTAATTCCGAGACGTCGAGCTTATAACCCCTCAAATGAATTACAAGAAAAAAGAAGAAGCGACCTATCTGGCAGAATCTTTTTTTAGGGAGAAGCTTGAGCAGGCCGTTTTACGCGCCCGCGAAGCCCTGCTCGCTCTTCAGCATCCGGACGGCTATTGGTGCTTCGAGTTGGAGGCAGACTGCACGATTCCCGCTGAATACATCTTGATGATGCATTATATGGATGAGATCGAAGAGGATCTTCAGGCCAAAACAGCCGTCTACCTCCGTAGACACCAGGGTGATCACGGGGGCTGGCCGCTATTCTATGGCGGTCCGTTCGACATGAGCTGTTCTGTAAAAACTTACTACGCTTTGAAATTGGCCGGAGATAGTCCTGATGCGCCCCACATGGTGAAGGCGCGCGAAGCCATCTTGGCCCACGGTGGCGCAGCCCGATCAAACGTCTTTACTCGGATCACCCTTGCACTTTTCGGCCAAATTCCCTGGCGGGGTATCCCTTTCGTACCCGTTGAAATCATGCTATTGCCTCGATGGTTTCCTTTTCACATCAGCAAGGTCTCTTATTGGTCGCGAACCGTAGCTATTCCATTGTCTATTTTGTGCAGTTTAAAGGCGAAGGCAAAAAATCCGACGGGGATCAACATACGAGAGTTGTTTACTGTTCCTCCCGAGAAAGAAAAGCACTATTTTCCCGTCCGCTCCCGTCTGAACCGTGTCTTCCTGCAACTCGACAGGGTAGGGCATTTTTTTGAACCTTTTATTCCGACGAAAATTCGGCGGATGGCACTCAAAAAAGCGGAAGCGTGGTTCATCGAACGACTGAACGGGATGGATGGCCTTGGTGGGATCTTTCCGGCTATGGTCAATGCCCATGAGGCCCTGGCTTGCCTGGGGTATCCATCCGATCACCCATACCGGACCACTACCAAGGGGGCGTTAAAGAACCTCCTTATCGTCGGTGGCGAGGTAGCCTATTGTCAGCCGTGCGTATCCCCTGTCTGGGATACCGCCCTTTCCTGCCTGGCGCTACAGGAAGATGCCAGCAGTGTGGCGGCAGAAAATATCCTGCTCGGTTTGGACTGGCTCAAAGACCGACAATTGCTTGATGAGCCGGGGGATTGGCGTGTGAACCATCCGGATCTTAAGGGCGGTGGGTGGGCCTTCCAGTTTAATAATTCCTACTATCCGGATCTCGACGATACCTCGGTGGTCGCCTGGGCAATGGCTTTGACTGACCCGAAACGCTACCGTGAACCGATCCAACGCGCCATCGATTGGATTTGCGCGATGCAGTCAAGAAACGGGGGGTTTGCCGCCTATGATGCCGACAATACCTATTACTATCTTAATGAAATCCCGTTTGCGGATCACCAAGCTCTCCTCGATCCTCCGACCAGTGATGTGAGCGCTCGGTGTGCAACCGCGCTGGCTGAAGTTGGCCATCAAGACCAGAAGCTAAAGGCTTGTCTTGACTACTTGCGGAAGGAACAGGAGCGGAACGGTTCCTGGTTCGGCCGCTGGGGTACCAATTATATTTACGGTACGTGGTCCGTGCTCGTTGCTCTTGAAAAGGCAGGGCATCGACCGGATCAGGCACACATTCGTCGTGCTGTCACTTGGATGAAAAGTGTGCAGCGGCCCGATGGCGGCTGGGGTGAAGACTGTGACACCTATTTTCGGCCGGAGCGGGCGGGGCAGGGTTACGCCAGCACACCCTTCCATACAGCCTGGGCGATGCTGGGTCTCATGGTCGCCGGCGAAGTGAATTCGCCCGAGGTGCGCAGAGGAGCTGAGTATTTGATTCGTACACAACAGGCCGATGGCGCGTGGAAAGATGAGTGGTTCAACGCGCCTGGTTTTCCGCGGGTCTTCTATCTGAAGTATCACGGGTACGCGAAACAATTCCCTCTGTGGGCCTTGGCACGCTATCGCAACCTGCGAAGTAGGAAATCAGTTTGAGACGTTTAGGTATTGTCGTAGCGATGACGGCTGAAGCTCGGAGCCTGGTGAGAGAGCCTACCGTCACAGACGAATTGATTCACCTTGCCGAAGGAATACTGGTAAAGCTCTCCGGTATTGGTCCACGGAGGGCGGGAGAAGCTGCCAAGAATTTGCTGGAAAACGGGGCCACGGCCCTCCTTAGCTGGGGATGCGCCGGGGCGCTTGTTCCCACTCTTTCTCCCGGAAGTCTGGTTCTCCCAAGCTCGGTGATTGACGCTGACCAGTCTTGCTATTCTTCCGACCCAACCTGGCATGGACGCCTTCTCAATCGATTGAAGGGCTGTGTTGATCTCTACCAGGGCCCCTTAGCCGAAAGTAGCACGGTGTTAAGAAGCTCAGCGGAAAAGAGAATTTTGTTTGAGCGCACCGGCGCGATGGCGGTGGATATGGAGAGTGGCGCTGTGGCCAGGGTGGCTCAGGGGGCGCATGCGCCCTTTATGGCCGTTCGCGCTATTGCCGATTCAGCCGATATGGCCATTCCTCAAAGTTTAGTGGGAGCGATCAATGAATTTGGAGAGTTAAACCTGCTTCGTCTCTTAAAGGGATTGATAAGACAACCCTTTGAACTCTTCGCCATGATCCGCCTCGGCTGGAATTTCCGCACTGCGCAACTAACTCTGGCGAAGGTTGCTCGGTTGGCGGGAACCAATCTGCTCCTCCCACGATAGGTAATCGCAGGAGAGTATTTCCACCAACCGATTGATTCACCGCCTTCATTCAGTGACAATGCAAAGAATACAATCTATCTATAGGATTCGCAGTGCATGCACCAAGATAGTCAGGGGTGAGCATCTCCTTGGAAAAAGACGATGAAAACTTTGATCACTGGCGCCGCCGGTTTCGTGGGATCTGCGGTGTTACGTCAACTCCTTGCCGCCGGTCACAATGTCCGGGCTCTGGTCAGACCTAAAAGTGATCGCCGTAACCTCACCGGCTTACCTGTGGAGATCGTCAACGGCGATATCAGTGATCGCCAGTCACTCGATCGCGCGATGGCGGGCTGTTCCACGTTGTTTCATGTAGCGGGGGACTACCGGTTGTGGCTTCTCAAACCCGGCGAAATGTACGAAACCAATGTGATCGGTACACGCAACATCATGCTCGCTGCCATGGATGCCGGGATCAAGCGCGTTGTTTATACGAGCAGTGTGGCTACCCTCGGGGTCACCCTGAACGGAAGCCCTGCGGACGAAGACACGCCGGTGTCGCTCAAAGACATGATTGGCCATTACAAGCGCTCGAAGTTCATGGCTGAAGCAGAGGTGAAGCGCCTCGCCGATGAACAAGGTCTTCCCATCATCATTGTCAATCCCTCAACCCCTGTCGGTCCTCGGGACATCAAGCCCACACCCACCGGCCGGATCATTGTCGATGCAGCATCCGGCCGCATGCCCGCCTACGTGGATACGGGTCTTAACCTGGTCCATGTGGATGACGTGGCGATCGGTCATTTGCTGGCTTTGGAGCGTGGCAAATTGGGTGACCGGTACATCCTGGGAGCGTGCAACATGACGCTGAAAGAGATTTTCTGCACCGTAGGAAGACTCACCGGCCAGAACCCTCCCAAAATCTGTTTACCCCATGCCCTCGTCTTTCCCATCGCATGTATGTCGGAGGCTTGGGCAAGGCTCGTGAGCAGGAGAGAGCCGCGCGTTTCGCTCACTGGAGTGCGGTTGGCAAGGAAAAGGATGTTCTTTTCCATAGAAAAGGCGAAGCGCTTTTTGGGATTTAATCCGCGGCCTATTGAGGAAGCTTTGCGTGACGCAGTAGATTGGTTCCGAGAGAACGGGTATCTCCGCTGAGACCATACACCCTTGACTACTCGGGTGGCGGTTTTTTTTATTTTTTTATCTTATTCTGCCGGTATTGAGTGTAAGCCTCTCTTAAAGCAATATAGGGGTCGAGGGCAGCCTTTTTCAAATTCTCGTATTCGCCAAGTGTCAGAGAGGTTTCGTTCACCTTATCCAAGACCCATGTTCCATAATTAACGATCTCGGCGACCACAAAATAGTACGCCAGATAGGTCTGAGGATCGAAGAAAAGATCTCCGACATAGCCCACAGCGTCTCGCAGACTCGATGGGCCCAGGATGGGCAAATTGAGGTAGAAAGCCGGTCCAATTCCCCAAATTCCCAGGGTTTGGCCGAAATCCACATCGTGTTTTTCAATTTTGAATGTTTTCTTGGCGGGGTCAAAAAAACCGGCCACCCCGATCGTCGTGTTCAAAACAAAACGAACGGTTTCGTTTCCCGCGCCCTTGAACTTAGCCTGAAGCAAACAGTTGACCAGACGGACAGGGGTCTTTACATTAGAGAAAAAGTTACCGATCCCAATTCTTCCGTCCTCGGGGATGACCGCCTTGTAGCCGGTCGCAATGGGTTTAAGAATCCAGAAATAGAGTTTGTCATTAAAGTGGAAAAAGGCGCGATTCAAGGGTTCCAGCGGATCAGCGATGGTTCCCGCAGACTCTCTGAGTTTGGAAGACTCAGAAGCCATATCCGTATCGGAGGTTTGAATCGGCTCATCTTCCCGGTCGTTGGAAAAGGAAGGCTCCACCGGGTCAAAAGACTCTAACGACTCCGCTTCGCTTAAAGGTTCAGGGGATTCCGTGGCGATTGCCGTGGGGTTGGCTTTGTCGGAGGGGGATATTGAAACAGAAGCCTCAGTGGAAGGGGATGCAGTGCATGGACCGGGGGCCATAACGAGACACAGCGCTAAAAGAAAACAGACCGGGAAAACAACCTTCATCGCTTCACCTCCACACTGGAATAAAGGTATCTTTTTCCTCTGACCTCAGGGATAGATGGATCCGGAGAAGTCTCACTTTAATTCGACCTTTTCTCTCAGCCTTTTGACCAGATTTTCGTAAGAGGATTGAGATAGGATGCTATTAAATTGTGTCCGGTAATTGTTGACAAGGCTTACGCCCTCAATCGAGACATCGTAGACGAACCAGTCTTCTTTCTCTTTTTTGAGGCGGTACTCTACGGGAATGTCTTCACCCCTTTTGGTGACGATTTTGACCCGGACGCTGGCATAGTCTCCTTCTTTGGTTTCCCCCTCATAGAGAACCTTTTCTCCAGAATAGTCCTCCACTTTCTTCATGTATGTTCGTTCCACTAAGTCCGCAAAGAGACGGACGAACTCTTTTCTCTCCTCGACTGTTCTCTTCGCCCAATGGATAGCCAGAGACCGACGGGCCATCTCATCCCAATCGAATCGCTCATCTACTGCCTGGCGGATGAGTTTCTCTCTCTCTTCCGTCTGGGAGGGTGTTTTAAAAGCTGGATTGGTGACAATGGAAAGCATCTTGTCCGTCGTCTGCTTGATCTCATCCATCGGATCGGCTGCCAGAACGGGGAGGGCCATCGCCACAATTAAGAAGACAGGAACTATACTCCGGATAAGAGGGGCTGGGCTCATAGAGACCTCCGCGGCAAATCCCTAAATTTTCCCAAAGACGAACTTAGAAATCAATTCTTCTATATCGATGGCCGGTTGGGTTTCCCGAATTCGGCCTCCGGGTTCAATGTCCTTCTCTGATCCGCCGGGTGTAATATCGACATACTTTTCCCCGATCAGACCCCTGGTCTTGATGGAAGCGATGGCATCTTCCTGGATTTTTAAGCCCTTAGGAAAACTCAACACAACATAGGCTTGATAGTTCTTTAATGTGATGGTTTTGACGCGCCCGACCGTCACACCTGCAATTTCAACGCCGGCACCCGCCTTAAGCCCCCCGACATTGGAAAACACTCCATTGATCTCGTATCCTCTTTCCCCCACGATCTCTAATTTCCCAAGTTTGATCGAGAGGTAACCCAGACAGACGATCCCGGCAATGATAAATAATCCAACGGCAAGTTCAAGATCAAACTTCTTCATCGCTCTCCCCCTGATTCCATGTTCGTTGAACATCTTCATTCTTTCCCACGGGGCTTCTCCTCCCGATCGAAACTCCTCATGGCACTTGAAGGGATCCTCAGTGCTTCCGTGACAAACTGCCGGACGACAGGATCTCTGGATACCATGATCTCCTCTGGTGTCCCCACGAAGAGAATTAACCCTTCATGCAGCATAGCCACTTTTTGAACAATCTGAAAGACTCTCGATAACTCATGACTCACAATGATTCCTGTAAACCCGAGATCCTTGTGAACCGATTTAATAAGGTCGAGAATGATGTGGGCAATGACCGGATCCAGCCCTGTGGTGGGTTCATCAAAGAGCATGATCTCAGGATTCCTCACCAGAGACCGGGCAAGGGCGGTGCGCTTGATCATCCCGCCGCTGATCTGTGCCGGATACTTGTCCTCCGCGCCACTCAAACCGACCTGTTCCAAAACATTGATCACCTTCTCCCTAATTTCCCGTTCGCCTAAACGGGTCTTTTCTCTCAGAGGGAAGGCGACGTTGTCAAAAACGTTTAAGGAGGAAAACAACGCACCACTTTGAAAGAGAAAACCTAAGTGGCTTCGCAATTGCTCGAGTTCGTCCCCTCTCAGCTTATAGACGTCCTTCCCATTGACATAAACGCGGCCTCGATCCGGTTTCATTAATCCTGCAACGTGTTTCAGGATCACGGTTTTGCCGTGCCCGCTTCCTCCGATCAGGGCAAGAATCTCTCCCTTCTCCACTTGGAGCGATACTCCCTTGAGTACTTCGAGGTCCTGAAAGGATTTATGCAGGTTTTCCATTTGGATCATAGGGTCCTCAAAACAGGGCGGATGTCAGAATATAATCCCAGAAAAGGATCAATACCGATGAAAGAACGACCGCCTGCGTCGTTGCCTTGCTGACGCCCTCGGCTCCGTACCCAACATAGTACCCCTTATAACAGCAAACCCAGGGAATCAATGCTCCAAAGCTAAGAGACTTATAGATCCCCTGCACAATGTCCTGCACGGTGACATGATTAGACATTTCTCCAAAGTAGGTCCCTTCGCCAATCCCAAGGAGCTTGACGCCGATGACATAGCCTCCGAAAATACCGACCACATTGAAAATGGCGGTGAGCAGGGGTAAGGCAAAAATGCCCGCCAGAAATTTTGGAACCACGAGATACCGGAAAGGGTTGAGACCCATCAACTTGATGGCATCAATCTGTTCGGTGATTCGCATGATCCCAATTTCGGCCGTCATGGCTGAACCCGCCCTTCCTGTCACCATTAAGGCGGATAAGACAGGTCCGAGCTCTTTAATGAGGGAGAGGGCGACCATCGGCCCCAAGAGAGCTGCCGAACCGAATCGGTTCAGTGTGTAAAACCCCTGAAGGCCGAGAACCATTCCTGTGAAGGCTCCGGTCAAGAAGATGACCAGAGCGGATTGGAATCCGATAAACTGGATTTGTTTGAGAAGTTGTGAAAACTTTAGAGGAGGGGTTACCGCAAAGAAAAATGTCGTGACGAAGAAAAGGCCCAAGCGGCCCGTTCTTCTCAGACCCGTAACGGATAATGCGCCCAACTTTCTGATAAACATAATTCGACCATTTTAGCAAACTTTTTTCGTAATGTCACAAATTTTCTTGTCAAAATTTTCTTCGTAACTCTTTGGACGGCATGAAGCCCACACCGGCCCCTCGGGTTCTCCCGTAATCCCTCCGTTGCCGGGGGAATTCTAATCGTGATTATAGCGTCCTCATTTTTTAGGGGCGGCGTCCGTTCCGATGAATATCGGAATGCTGCGTTATTCCCTAAATTCTTGTTGATCTCTTCAGGGAAATTTAGTAGGCTTGTACAGAAAGGCCGACACGCAAACGAAAAAAGGGAGAGAAAGAGACGAAACCTCGGAGTGGGATCGTTAATTTCGAAAGGAGAAGATATCCCCGGTATCATATCGATTTGCCGATAGAATATTTTCAAATCGACTCATCCATCGGTCATCGTGGCCGAAGTTTCAGCATCAGCGAGGGTGGGCCACTGATTCATTTTCCGGAACAGATGGAGATCAATCAACACCTAAGGTTGAAATTCTCTTTCTCTTCGGGTTCTGAATTGATTACTATTGAAATGCTGGCTGAGGTGGTTTGGAAGGACATCCATATGGGAAAAGACTGGGGGGATTACCGGTGCGGAGTTAAATTTATTGATATCCACCCAGAGGATATGGCCAGGCTGAAGAGGTTTTTGGGTAGCCTTTCACAATGAGAGTTTTTAAAATGCCTGTTAGTACGATGAATCGAATCGTTTAAAGGAGATAAACGGGACGATGGAAATCGAGGAAGTACGATGACGAAAATCATAGAGATTTTTTTAAAGTGCTCTTTCAGCTGGGAAAAGTTGAAGGAAATGAAGGAGAAAGAAGTTAAATTTTGGGCAGCGGATGGCCTGAATCTGTTGCAAATAGTTGAAATTGACGAAAAGGGAAGAAGCGTTTATGTGATCAATCAATCGGGAAAAATATCATGGCCATTGAAATATCGGAAGCTGGAAGAAGTGCACACTAAATTTCACAATGGGGAAATTGCTCTGCTCGCCTATGAAATTGACAAACTGGCACCGATGTGGGGAAACTATATTGCCGGCTTATTGAAATATCTTGGCTGCGATACCACTCCGCTTTCAACCTGACCCCGGCCGCTTATTATGGCAACCAGGTTTGACCCTGAGCGAAACTTTCCTTCTAAAGAAACCCATCTATTTGCGGTCATCGAACAGGAACACATCGGCAGATTGGTTTTGGGTGAAACGGAGCAAGGAGGACGTGCTCTATCGTGGTTGTTCCATTGCCCTCTGGCAGACAAGGCAGAGTTCCTGGGTTCTGGGGAGCGATGTCAACTGTGAGGCCGCCTGTTGAAGATTGCGGAGTCCGGAAGGGGCATGGTCGAGAAAACCTTTAAGCTCTTTCTTAAGGCCCAAGAAGCCGTAAGCGCCGAGAGCTTGCATAAGACGCTGTACGGAAGCCTCCCAGAAGGCGTTCTGGAAAGCGGCCCAATCAAGATCCCATTTCTCCAGCCCGTAATAAAAGGACAGCAGTCCAGCTCGCTCGCCTCCGGAAAAGTCCACATACGGATCGCAGAGGAGCGAGCCGAGGTCATAGAATGGGTTTCCGAAGCGCATGCCCTGAAAGTCGATGAGGAAAGGCTCGCCGTCGCGGATCATCACGTTCTGGGACTGAAGATCCCTGTGCACGAGACAGCGGACTGCTCCTGCAAGTCGCTCGGCCAAGGCTGAAAGCTCTGACTCGAGTTCTTTCTGGAAAGAAGGGCCAAGTTTGAGCCCGCACACATCCGTGACGAAATGCTCCCTGAAGTAGTCCCGTTCCCAGCGGTAGAGATGGGGGCCGAACCCCTCAGAGAGCTTCACACGACCCGAAGGGAAGTCACCCTTGGGGTAGGCATGAAGCTTATGCACGATGGTGAGCGTCTTTTGATAAAGGGCTCGCCGAGTTTCCCACGGACTTTTCCTGAAAGACCAGAGGTTCGTATCGCCCAAATCCTCCATGACGATGAAACAGCGAACTGGATCGTGGCGGATCAGTCGGGGTATCTGGACATCGATCTCGTGGAGAAATGTTGCAATGTCGGCGTAGTATCCGTTTTCTACGCGCTTGGGATCATAATGGACCAGAATGGCCGAAGCGTCGCGGTTCCATTTCAGTCTGAAGAAAGTCCGGTCCGAACCCCTCCCCTCCAAAGGAGAAAGTTCTATTGAGACGGACGCTGAAAGCCCCAGGGCCTCTCTCGCAAAACCGATCATGTCTTCTCTTGACTGCATTCGTTTCTGAGGGTTCCAAAATTTAAGGGACCAAGGGTCTCATTCTTTCACTGGATCCCTTGAATCCTCGACCCCTGGAACCCTTTTTAATTTCAGTTTTTCATAGGCTTCGATGGAACCAAGGTCGTGCCACTCGCCTTCGTCGATGACGATCCCTTGGATCGATCCTGGTTTTTCCTTGATTCTTCGGATGAAGGCCGAAACGACGGATTCGACTTTGCCGGCCTTGAGGTGTCGGAGGAACAAAGTCTCCACGGCGTAGATTCCGGCGAAGAGAAAGCTTCGAGCCTCGGGATTTCTTCGGGTGTAGCCGAGGGTGCCCCTAAGATCGCAGATCTCTCCGGCCTCATTCATGTTTACATTGAGAAGAGGACCGCTGCTTCGCAAAGCAAGGGTCACCTCGGGCCGCTTCTGCTCGTGGGCGTCCAGGAGCCTTCGCAAAGGAAGATCGGTGATGACATCCCCATTGTAACAGAGAATGGCCTCGTCCTCATCCAGGAGATTTTCGATGTTTTTCAATCCCCCTGCCGTATCCAGAAGGACTGTCTCATGCCGAAAGGTAATGGGGACACCCCGCCATCGCCCTTCAGGGAATTTTTCCGAATAGGCTTCCGACCAGTGATGTGTATTCACGATGAAGCGATCCACACCAACCTCCAGGAGATGATCCATCACATAAGTAATGATCGGCCTTCCTCCAATCTCCAGGAGTGGCTTCGGAAGTTGATCTGTCAGAGGTCGAAGCCGGGTCCCCAATCCAGCACCGAGGATAAAAGCCGTCTTGAACCGTCGCTTATTTATTGGCACCTCGCCCTCCACACCCCTATCTACCGCAGGCAGGCTCACCCTCGCCTCGGCCTTTTCTTTCCAAAATCGGGGTCGATCTTTGCCAGCGCCACCACGATAAATCCAGGGATCGTTGCGGCTATGACCCAGAGAAAGAAGTTCTGGTAGCCCATGAGCTCCTGGAGCCAGCCGCTCGCCATGGCCGGAACCATCATGCCCAGAGCCATGATCCCCGTGGAGATAGCATAGTGAACCGTTTTATATTCTCCCTCCGATACCATGATCATGAACATCGTGTAGGCCGAAAACCCGAAGCCGTAACCGAATTGCTCCACGGCAACGGCCAGGCTGATCAAATAGAAATTTTGAGGCATGGCATGGGAAAGATAGACGAAGACCAGATCCGGCAGATGCATCGCGCAGACCATGATCCAGATCCAGAATTTGAGTCCCCTTCTGTAAATCGCATACCCGCCGAGAAGTCCCCCCAGCAGCAGTGCAACGAGTCCCACCGTGCCGTAGATGATTCCCACATCCTGAGTGGTGAGCCCCAGTCCTCCTACTGAACGTGCGTCGAGCAGAAAGGGCGCGATCATCTTGAAAAGCTGGCTTTCTGCAAGTCGGTAGAAGAGCAAGAAAGCAAGAATGGCAATGATGTTCTTTTTCCTGAAGAAGAGGCCGAAAATGTGGAGGAACTCCCGTGCGACAGATGTCGAAGGGTCTCGCTTAGCCGGATGGTCTGCAGCAGGGTAGGGGAGAATAAAAAGATGGTAAAGAAAGAGTGCTGCAAAGGCTGCGGCAGCCACAAAGAACGCAATGGACCAAGCTGTGGGGATACCATGACCGCTTTTTTCAAGGTAGCCTGCAAAGAAGACGAGCCCGCCCTGGGTTGCGATCATAGCAATGCGGTAGAAGATCGTTCGCACCCCGACAAAGGCGGCCTGAAGATCTTCCGGAAGTCCCAGCATGTAAAAGCCATCAGCGGCGGTGTCATGGGTTGCCGAACCGAAGGCCATCAACCAGAAGAAGGCGAGGGTATATTGGAAGAACCGGGCAGCTGGGATAGTGAGTGCAATGCAGGCCAGTGACGCGCCGATGAGAAGCTGCGTCAGAAGAATCCAGTAGCGCTTCGTCATGAACAGATCGACAAAAGGACTCCAGAGAGGCTTGATCACCCAGGGAAGATAGAGCCAGCTTGTGTAAAAGGCGATGTCGGTGTTTGAGATGCCGAGACGCTTGTAGAGGACCACTGAAACCGTCATCGCCATGGCGTAAGGGATTCCTTCCGCAACATACAGGGAAGGCACCCATGACGATGGACTATTTCGATATTTTTGATAAAAGTATTTTATTTTCTCCCTTATTTTTTCTCTTAGCATCCATCCTCCTCATCTCGTTACTTCCTCTCCCCTGATGGGGGAGGGGATCAAAGGGAGGGGAATTCCTCTCAACACAAATTTATAATAAATCCTAGTAGAGGTTTTTTATTTCTACGTCCTGAAAATAATGCTTCAAGATTTTCTCTGCTGAAAATCCCTGGGCTGCCATGACCGCGGCGCCGATCTGGCAGAGTCCCACGCCGTGTCCCCAGCCAGCACCACGAAATGTGAATCGTCCGGGTCCGGCCTTCACAACGAAGGCACTGCTGTAAAGATGGGTCCTAGAGAGCCAGCGCCTTATTTCGAGTTCTTTTCCTACGACGATGCTTCTCTTCGAGCCCACGATTTTCAACCGATAGATCCGGCCCGAAGGGCCACGGGCAATAGGCACAATTTCTCCCAGGACCCCGAAATCTAAGCCCGATTTTTTCCGAAGGATCTCTTCCAGTTCGCTGTGGGAATATTCGATTGTCCAGCGGAAAAAATCTTTTGTCTTTCGGTCAAAGTCAGGAAGGATTTTTCCAAGAAGAGCTTCGTCTTGGGTGTTGCAGTAGGCATCGGGGTTCGAAAGAATCCAGGCCGAAGCCTCTTCTTCCGTCTTGATCGGGCGGTACGAACCGGATGCATCCGAAATGCTTTTGAGATAAGGGACTTGCTTGTCATTCCAGGCCGTGTCGAAGTTCTCCGTGATTCCTCCGCAGGCCTTGGAATATCGGGCATCGCAGATTTTGCCCTGATAGGTGATCGTCATCCCCCAGGTTTTGCGGATCGCCTCTTCGGCCTGTTTGGAAACGATTTTCGTGACGCCCTGGTATCGCTGGCAATGGTCATCCGCGCAGACATCGAAGAGGTCGTGCTCCTCCCGGTCATGCCAGCGGATCACTTCGTCATCGGTCGTCTTCTCTGGAGATTTGGATGTTTTTTCCGTTTTTTTATTGCGATCGAGCGCCGCGAGAATCCAGCTGCGGGATAGTATGGCGTGGGCCTTCAGAAATTCCATCGGAGCGGCACTACTCATCTCCGAGGAAATCACACTTTTCAGATAGTCCTCAAGAGGGGTTTCATTGATGACAGTGATCGTTCCGTCCTTGCGGGGCCGGAGGATGAGGTCCCCTCCAAAGGTCTGATCCTCTGTCCTTTCCCAGTGGAAGCGACTTCCGATGGTGACGCCGAAAAGGGAAAACTTCGATTTGTCTTGCCCTGTCAGCTTGATCGATGGAGAGCGAGTCATTTCTTGATGAACAGCATCAAAGAGCACAATCATCCCGGCATCAGACTTTGCCGAAAACCGGCCCGAAGCAGAGCCAAAGACATCCGAACGAAAATGTCCGTCCAGACGACCGTTCACCTCGGTCTGGTGGTCCATGATACCTACAGTGATCTTCGGTTGATGCTTCATCGGAATTTAATGGTTCCAGGATTCGAGGGTTCTTCCTTGAACCCTTGACCCCTATTTTGCCCCATTATCCTGGTTCTCGGTTCTATTTTCAACATCAGGCTTATCTTCGACTATCGCTGAATCTGCATAAATTGGAAAGAACCCTGATCGTTGCGTCGAGGCTTGAATAGACAGGAAACCCTCTTACTGCAAAAGCTCTTTTGATCATGAGGTTGTAATATCTGTCTTCCTCGTCTTCCAGGTAGGGATCTAAGGAGACAGTGACCAGCACCGGTTTTTTCTGTTTCTCCCGGCTGCGCTCACATCCTTCAACCATCAATTCGATTAATCGCTTCATGTGGGCCTCAATCTTTTGGCCCAAGATCCGCCTTAGATAGCGAAATTGATCAAATTGAAATACCAGAGAATGGGTGTTTCGGTCTGAGGACGCGATCTGGATGATGTCAGCCATATTCCCCGAGGGAGATACATTATAGTAGATGGGCCAGGCGTCAAGGGGATTGCCGATACTGGTTCCCGCGAGGGGGACCAGCGCCCGAAGCGCTTCGATGGTCTCCCGGGAAAACCTTGGGACCTCGATTCCCGCATTCATGCAGAGGTCCGTTTGGATGACACTGAAACCCCCGGAGTTGGTGATCATGGCTAGGGATCGGCCCGCGGGGAGAGGAGAGGTGTCGAACGCCATGGCCAGGCTCACCATTTCATCAAAGCTCCCCACTTGAAGGGTTCCGGTTTGTCTAAAGAGTGTCCTCCAGATTTCAGGGGTCCCGGCCAGAGAAGCTGTATGGGAGGTAGCTGCCCGAATGCCCTGCTCCGTCATCCCTCCTTTGATGGCGATCACCGGCTTTTGCTCTGCGGCCCTCGCCAGAGCCGTTTTCAGGGCCTCGCCATTTCGGGTGCCTTCAATGTAAAGAGCGATCATCTTTGTATCCGGGTCGTCGGCCAGGTATTCCAGGAAATCAGAAGCGTCCAGGTCAACGGCATTGCCATAACTCACCATTTTGCTGAATCTGAGATTTTTGGTATTGGCAAAGTAGGAGAAGGATTCGGCCACGCTCCCACTCTGGGTAATGACGCCGACGTGGCCGCTCTCCGTGGGGGCCTCTGGAACAATAGTCAACCCCGAGGAGGGGCAATAGACCCCAAAACAATTGGGGCCAATGATCCGGATCCTGCCCGCTGCCATCCGTTTCAGCTCCTTCTCCTGTTCGATCCCTTCGGGGGTTCCCGTCTCACTAAACCCGGCAGTAAAAATATGTGCCACCTTTACGCCTTTTTGGATGGATTCCTCCAGAACCTTAGGCAGGGCCGAGGCGGAGACTCCAAGGATGACGTAGTCGATCTCGGAGTCCACGTCCAAAATGCTCGGGTAGCATTCCTTCCCTAGAACCTTCGTATATTTCGGGTTTACCAGGAACAGGCGATCCCTGATTTTTGTTTTCATCTGCGCGACAGTGACCAGATCATTAGGGGAAGCTCCGATGATGGCTACCGAGCGTGGATTGAAGATATAATCGAAGAGCCTGGCGCTTCTTTCCATGATTCCTCCTTCGTTCTTTTCTTTTACCACAGATGACGAAACTGCTCCATCTATTTCTTGTGCGAAGGAGGAGACGCAGGAGGCGGATATATCGCTTGACATCGACTATACCGAGTGGTATAGTAATTTTGCATCCCTTACCCTCCTTCTCTCCCCCGGCGGAGAGAGGGCTGAGGGGAGCGGTTTGGGAGCAGGTTTTCGCATGGATAATCGATCCAACATTCTATCCTGTGCGCTACGGCTCTTTGCAACACGCGGCTATGACGCGGTCGGCGTTCAAGAGATCGTAGAAGCGGCTGGTATCACCAAGCCCACGCTCTACCACTACTTTGGAAGCAAGCAAGGACTTTTGGATGCGTTGCTGAAAGAATCCTTTGCCCCACTTTACAGGGAGGTTAAATCGGCCTCGGTTTACCGAAGCGATTTGCCTCTTACCCTCCACCAAATGGCGAAGGCCCATTTCGATTTCGCAAATCGAAACAAGATGTTTTACAGGCTGCAGCTTGCCCTATGGTTTGCCCCGCCGGAAAGCGATGCTTTCAAAGCTGTATCCCGGCTGAATCATGAGCTGTATCAACTGACCGAAGAAGTGTTTATGCGCGCCGCTGTCGACCACGGCAACATGAAGGGCCGACACCGCGCCTACGCGGCCACCTTCGTGGGAATGATCAACAACTATATTGCCCTGTCGCTCAACGGATATGCAAGACTGGATGACCAATTACTGTACCAGGCTGTGCACCAATTCATGCACGGCATCTTTTCGTGACCGCTTAATTTTTTTTGGCGTCTTAGTATACCAATCGGTATACTAAGACATCCAACATATTGAGGAGGTTTACAGTGGAACATTGGGCCTATGATTCGGTTTTCTACCACATCTATGCACTCGGGTTTTGCGGCGCTCCTTTGAAGAATGATTTTTGCTCTCCCTCCAGCTTTCGGCTGGAGGAGTTGTACGGCTGGGTGGAGCATTTGCAGAGTCTGGGAGTGAACGCGCTCTACCTGGGGCCAGTATTTGAATCCACCGCGCACGGTTACGACACCGCGGATTATTACCATGTGGATCGGCGCCTTGGAAGCAATGAGATGTTATCGCGCCTGAGCTCCGTTCTCCACCAAAAGAAGATACGACTCATTTTGGACGGGGTGTTCAATCACGTCGGAAGAGATTTTTGGGCTTTCCGGGATCTCCTGGAGCATCACGAACAGTCTGTTTATCGCGACTGGTTCCACAGGCTAGATTTCCACAAGCGCAGCCCTTATAACGATCCGTTTGCTTACGAAGGCTGGAACGGCCATTACAGCCTGGTCAAGCTCAACCTGCACAACCCGGCAGTCAAGGATCACCTCTTCCAGGCTGTTGACATGTGGATCCGGG
The DNA here is from genome assembly GCA_002311635.1 of Syntrophaceae bacterium UBA1163. Taxonomy (GTDB): domain Bacteria; phylum Desulfobacterota; class BSN033; order BSN033; family UBA1163; genus UBA1163. Next base: position 3,980 of record DBZJ01000102.1, on the reverse strand, counting down.
AATTTGATATTGATGGCTTACGGCTGGACGCTGCGGATTGCATTGACATTGCCTTCCTGAAGGAGCTGGCGGCCTTTTGCAAAAGCCGCCGTCCCGATTTCTGGTTGATGGGAGAAGTGCTTCACGGGGATTACAGAAAATGGGTCAACGCGGAAACCCTTGATTCGGTCACTAACTATGAATGTTACAAGAGCTTGTACTCCAGCCACGTGGACAAGAATTATTTTGAAATCGCGTATGCGTTGAATCGTCAGTTTGGAGAGGGCGGGCTGTACCGGAATCTGCCCCTGTACGCTTTTGCCGATAACCACGATGTGAACCGTGTTGCCAGCACTCTCAAGAATTTCGCACATCTCTCTCCGCTGTATAGCTTACTATTTACAATGCCGGGCGTTCCTTCGATCTACTACGGCAGCGAATGGGGCATCGGAGGGAAGAGAACCGGCGGAAACGACCAGGCACTGCGGCCGTGGCTCGATTTGTTCGAGATCTCTCACAACAGCCCACACCGTGATTTACCCAAAGTCATCAGCCGCCTCGCCCGAATTCGGCGCCATTCGGAAGCCTTGCGATACGGCAATTATCGCCAGCTTTCGGTCAGTCACGAGCAATTTGCCTTTGCGCGGCAGACTCGGGAAGAATGTGTGATCGTGACCGTGAACGCCTCGGACAAACCCGTTCCGATTGAACTGGTGCTTCCGGTGACAGGCAGGAACCAGTTGATTGATCTGCTGAACGAAGGAGACAGTTTCCCAGTGCACGGAGGAAAAGCCCGCATCGATGTCGTCAAGCCCTGTTGGTCACGGGTCATGACAGCGAAATAGCATGCTGACGAGTTGGTTTTTTAATTGACATTCAACCCTGTTTTTCGCATAGTAAACTTATCCCAAGAAAGGTTTCTTGTCATTCCGATGAATCCCATCCTTGACTGGGGCATCCATTTCATCGCCGAGTTGCAAACCAGTGCCCCCTGGCTCGCGGCTCCTGCCCGGTTCTTTAGCTTCCTGGGCACTGAAGAATTTTACCTGTTCGCGATGCCTTTTCTCTACTGGTGTGTGGACATCCGGTTGGGGCTGCGTTTCGGCCTGATTTTGACCGTGTCAGACAGCCTGAACATCTTTTTTAAACTCGCCTTTCACCAGCCGCGGCCCTTCTGGGTAAGCGATAGCGTTCGGCCTTTCAGCGGCGAAGGTTCATACGGCCTCCCATCGGGTCACGCCCAACACGCCATGACTGTTTGGGGTACAATGGCCGCATGGGTCAAGGGCTGGCTGCGCTGGGTGATGGTGGCCCTCATATTTCTGATTGGCTTTTCACGCCTCGTGCTGGCTGTTCATTTTCCAACGGACGTGCTGGCCGGGTGGTTGATCGGTGGTCTGATCTTATGGGCGTTCTTGAAATGGGAAGCGGCTGTAAAGGCTTGGTTTAATCGCTTCACATCAGCGCAGAAAATCGGCTTGGCCTTTGCTGCCTCGATGATGCTGCTCATCATCTCCATGGCCGGGCTGGCCCTTGCGCCGTCTGCTGACCCTTCTCAATGGGAAATCACTGCCGCACGCGCCCTTTCGCTGGCACCCGGCCAATCAGCCATCCATCCCCGTGGGACGACAGGCATGGTTGGCGTCGCAGGTACGTTTTTTGGGCTGGTCGTCGGGGCCCTCCTGATCTTTCAGCGAAATGGGATTGATGCCCGTGGCACATGGTGGGAAAGGGCCCTCCGTTTTCTCGTGGGTGCGGTCGGCCTGGTGATCCTGTGGTTGGGGCTGCGTATGGTGCTTCCACGGGATGCGACGGTCTTATCACAGGTGCTGCGTTACCTGCGTTATGCCGTCACGGGCTTTTGGGTCGCTTACGGCGCCCCGTGGGTGTTTATCAAATTAGGGCTGCTAAATACCACGAGAGTTCCTGAGCAACCCGGGACATATCCCTAAAATCTATTTTGGTGGAGCCAGCTGAATTCCGGCCGTCTTTTTCGTGGAGTTCCTTCTTCTCCAGGTACTCCGATCTTCAATACGCACGCCAGTTCGTGATCGGCCGGAATACCAAGGAGTTTTTCAGCCTGCTTTTTCGCTTCACCCCAATAGGAAACGATTCCAGTGCCAAGGCCGTCTGCGACCGCTGCCAGAGATATGTTTTCGACACAGAGCCAAGCACTTGCTGCCTGTTCTAAGCCACAGCATACGGCAACAACACTTGCATTCTCGAAGGATTTCTTCTGGGAGACAGCCCTTGATTCTACCTCTTTCTGAGTCTCTCCAGCTTGAGGAGGGAATTTTCGATTTAACTGGTACTTGATCTCAGAGAGTTGATCAATAATTTTCTCATCATCGACAATGATGAATTCCCAGGGTTGGCGGTTTCCGCCTGAGGGCGCTTTTGCGCCCGCAAGGATAATCTTTCGTATTTGATCTTCTGTCGCTTTTTTCTTGTACACCCGAATCGTTCTTCTCTTTTCGATTGCCTCATAAACGTCCATAACAAACCTCCTTGTCTTTCGATGAGAACGCGATTTCTTTGATACTCTCACCTCCAAAAGGCTTACTGCCAGAGGGAAGAGGCTCGGTGTTAAAACAACTTCACAGTCACTTCCCTGCAAACTTCAGTCCGATGGTTCCGATGATGATCAGCGTGATAAACGCAAGCCTTAGAATATCTTTTGATTCCCCCAGAAAAAATATCCCGAAGAGAACGGTGCCGGCGGCTCCGATTCCTGTGAAAACCATGTAGGCGGTCCCTACCGGGATGGATTTTAGGGCAGTGGATAGAAAGAAAAAACTGGCTATTGCGGCTGCCAACATCCCCACGCTCGGCCAGAACCGAGTGAAGCCTTCCGTATATTTCAAACTGATTGCCCACCCGATCTCAATGACTCCTGCAACGATTAAAAACAGCCAGGCCATATTCAAATGCCCTCCCCGTCTGAAGAAGTAAGGTAGATGCAGAAAAAAGACTTTGGTAGATTTTTAAATTTTTTTCATAAAAAAAGCCAGTGCTCGACCCATCATAATTTCTCTGCTCCTTCTCGTATAGCTTCCCTCCGCCGAAAGACCTCTGCCGCTTTTCCGAAAAACTCTTCTTGAAGTGCTCTAATCCTTTTGTCCTTTTCCTCTTGCGTTACGTCCTAAGAATCTAATATCCTTTGTTCACCCGCACGACGCCCAGTTCTTGACGGCGGGGATGATGAAGTGGGGCTCAGGGTGAACCGAGAGCAAGCCCCAGGCTTCAACCTGGGCTTCGAGAAGTTCGTGTTTAATATGACGGGAGACGAGTTACGGTAAAATAGCCTCTTTCGTTGATTCCTATGTTATAATTTGTCTTGACAATTCCTAAGAATCTTAATGTAATGAGGCTTATTTCTGAGATATATAGAGATTCTTAACAGTTGTCTTTTATTGTGGACGCGGGTCACTTAATTTTCTGTTAGGAGGAGACATTGGTCGAGGAAAGAATTAAGGATGCGACAAAGATCTTAAATCTTTTAAGATCGATGTCCGGCTATAAACCCCATTTTGAGATCATCGGTAATTACCGACTCATTGACGACGGCATCCAGCCCGAGGCTACCATTATGCTTAGGGCTAATGGGAAAGAGATGCACGAAGCGGACACAGGGGTGGGGCCGGTGGATGCCTTGGCAAAGGTATTGAAAAAATCGCTCAAGTCGATCTTCCCCGAGATTGATCGGGTGAAGCTGGTCGATTTCAGTTCCAAAATCTTTGATCCGGGGGCCGGAACCGCAGCCGGCGTGGAGGTGGAGATTCTGTTTACCAACGGGAAGGATGCATGGAGGGTGAAAGCATTTTCAGAAAATATATGCAAAGCGTCCTTTCTGGCATTGGTGGACGGGTTTGAATATGGGATTTATATCTTCAACGAGAAGAAAAACTAGAAATCCACAGACGACAAAGAGGAATGGTTTAATGAAATATGACGTTGAAAAAAACATTTTGCCTCTTGGGCGTTATTCCATTATTCGATTA
>DBZJ01000125.1 GCA_002311635.1 Syntrophaceae bacterium UBA1163 | reverse complement strand
TCAACGTTGGGACACTACTAATAAGTTATATGTAAACAGTTGGAGGTTTTAGTTAAAAGTATTTCACCGGAGTGAAATCATGGAGAGATGCCCGAGAGGCCGAAGGGGCACGATTGGAAATCGTGTATCCCGCTAATAACGGGATCGTGGGTTCGACTCCCACTCTCTCCGCCATGCACCACGTAGGGTGCATGGCTTGCCCTAAACCTCACATGGTTTAGGGCGCCACTACTTAACGAACCACGTAGGGTTCGTGGCAGCCGTGCACCTTACATGGTGCACGGCGCCATGGATCTTGGACTATGTAAGTAGCGTGCATGGCAGCCCTAAACTCCACGTAGTTCAGGGCGCCAGGTTATAGACAGATATGTACTATGTTTATGTGTTGAGAAGCCAGCTTGATGGAAAACTCTACATCGGTTACACAACGAAGCTTAAGAATAGAATCCAAGAACACAATAGTGGGGAAGTAGCATCAACAAAACCACGAAGGCCATTGGAATTAATCTTCTACGAAGGGTATAAGAGCATGGAAGATGCGAAACGTAGAGAATGTTATTTCAAGGCTAGTAAGGGTAAATCTTCGTTGAACATGATGCTCAGAAATTCATTGAAACCCTCAGCGATATAGGGTCTATGGACAGAAAATCGAGCATAAGATCTTGTTGATAGTCGGGTCCTGCGCAACAAACGATTACAAACCCCGTCAGGTCCGGAAGGAAGCAGCGGTAGTAGTCCCCTTTGTGTGCCGCAGGGGAGCCTGGCTATCAACAAGTTTTTTGGAAAGTAGAACGTAGAGAGTGGAGAGTAGGAGTAAGAACGTGGAAAACGGAAAGTAAAAGCCAGAATTTTAGTTCCGCAATCCGCATTCCGCACTCCGAACTGGAGAGCGATGTCTTATTTGGTGTTGGCGAGAAAGTGGAGGCCGCAGCGCTTTGGAGAGGTTGTAGGGCAGCAACATATCACCAAAACTCTACAGAACGCCATTTCACAAGAACGGGTGGCCCACGCCTTTTTATTTACCGGAGCGAGAGGGGTCGGCAAGACCTCTACGGCTCGCATCTTGGCAAAGGCCCTAAACTGCGAAAAAGGCCTCCAGATTGACCCCTGCGACCAATGCACAAACTGTCAAGAAATCACTCACGGGACCTCGATGGATGTGATTGAGATCGATGGAGCCTCTAACCGCGGGATTGATGAAATTCGGGAGTTAAGGGAGAATGTCCGCTATACCCCGGCCAAGAGTCGGTATAAGATTTACATTATCGACGAAGTCCACATGCTGACCAAGGAGGCTTTCAACGCCTTGTTGAAGACGTTGGAAGAACCCCCGCCGCACATCATCTTCATCTTCGCCACCACCGAACCCCATAAAATCCCGGCCACCATCCTTTCACGATGCCAGCGGTACGATTTTAAGAGAATTCCGTTCAAGGAGGTCATCGGGAGTCTGAATCGGATCGTGGGGGAGGAGGGCATCCAAATCAGTCAGAGAGGGCTTCTGGCTATCGCCCAGGAATCGGATGGAAGCCTGAGGGATGCTCAAAGCCTTCTCGATCAGGTGATCGCTTATGCAGGGAAAGAGATCCGCGATGAAGATATTGTCGAAGTCCTTGGGCTCATCGATCATAAAATTCTCAGCGATACCATAGAAGCCATTGCCGATAGGGATGTCGAGCGGAGCATGGAGGTCGTCGAGCATGTCTACCACTTCGGATACGATCTCCAGCATTTTTGCCGACAGGTTCTTCAATACCTTCGCCATTTAATCCTGATCAAGGTCAGTCAACATCCAGAAGGGTTAATGGAATTGCCCGAAGAGGACGTGGAGCTGCTCAAAAAGCAGGCGGGGAAATTTCAATTCGACCAATTGAATTATCTCTTCAATGTTCTTTTGAAAGGAGAACAGGAAATAGCACAATCCACTTTTCCTCGGACCATGCTGGAAATGACATTGATTCGAATGGCCACGTTGCGGCCCCTTCTTCCCATCGATGAAATGCTGAAGAGGTTGGAGGCCATGGAGAATAAAGAACTCCCCAAAGGAGGTCGGGAGAAACCCTCCTCCGCTTCGGGAAAGGGTATCGATGAAACACCGCCCAAGAGGCAAGAAAAAATCAGCGAGGAAAAAGTTTTTAAAAAAAAAGAGGGTTTGAAGGACGAAGAGGAGGTTAGCGGCGTCCCTCCGAAAATCTGGGAAGAGACGTGGAATGGGTTGCTTGATTTTACAAGAGCGAAGAACCCAATATTGGGTTCGTTCTTAGCCTTGGGGAATCTCGTTCATTTGAGTGAAGAGAAGATTGAGATTGGTTTCGAGAAAGATTCTTTTCACTATGAGAGAATGCTGGAAAAGGAGAATCGGAGCCAATTAGAATCGATCTGTCATGAATATCTTCAAAAGAAGACAAAAGTGGTCGTTTCCCCGCTGAACCAAGGGACAGGAGCAAAAGGGCGAGTGGCGTTCAACAAAGGAGAGACCGCCCGTAATGAGCCGGACAAAGGATTAGAAAGGCGAGGAGAAGAGGACCCCGTCATCCAAGAAGCGCTCCGTCTGTTTAACGGAAAGATTGTGGAGGGAAAATAGGAGAAGCCTATGACAAAAGGTTTGGGAAACATACTAAAGCAGGCGCAGGAGATCCATTCCAAAATATCTCAACTCCAGGAAGAGATGGCCGGGAAAACGGTGGAGGCCAGTTCCGGAGGAGGGATGGTAAACGTCGTGATGAATGGAAAGCAGGAGGTCCTTAGCATTCGGATCGACCCGGAAGTGGTCAATCGAGAAGACATCGAAATGTTGCAAGATTTAATCGTAGCGGCTGTGAATGAGGCCATTCGGAAATCCCAGGAGATGATGACAGAAGAGATGAAAAAAATCACCGGGGGGTTAAGCGTCCCCGGATTGTTCTAGAAGGATTATTGTAAATTGCAGAATTATCAGTGCAAAATGCAGAACCGAATTGCATACGATAGAATGGAACAGAGAACTGGGAGCTTTCCAACTATTTTGCATTGTTAACTTTGCAATTTCCATTTTGCAATGAGGTCTTACCGATGTCTGCCTATGCCAAGCCCATCAATCATTTGATTGAAGCTCTAACGAGACTCCCGGGAATTGGGAAAAAGACGGCGTCCAGGCTGGCTTTCCATATCTTGCGAAGCAGTCCGTCAGAAGCTCAGGACCTGGCCAGAGCGATTTGGGATGTGAAAGAAAAGATCCGGCTTTGTTCATCCTGTTTCAACCTGACAGATGAGGATCCATGCCTCATCTGTCAAGATGAACGGCGATCCAGAGAGGTTCTTTGCGTCGTCGAGGGGCCGAATGACCTCATCGCTATCGAAAATACCGGCGTTTTTAACGGAAAATACCACGTGTTGCACGGTACGATTTCCCCTTTAGAAGGTATTGGACCGGACGATCTTAAGATTAAAGAACTTCTGGAGAGACTTCAAAAGGAAAAGATTTCGGAGGTGATTCTGGCTACCAATCCCACGGTTGAAGGAGGAACCACTGCTCTTTATCTTACGGATCTCATAAAATCTCTGCATATAAAAGTGACAAGAATTGCCTATGGAATTCCCATGGGGAGTGAGATTGAATACTCGGATGGGATGACTCTCTCAAAGGCGCTTGAAGGTCGGAGAGAGATATAGGGATTTTTTGCTGGTCGGGGCGTAGCCGGCAAGAGCTGCCTTATGGGCGGGGAGCTTGGCACTGAAATAACCGTCTATGAGCACCTATGCCAAATTCCAATTTAACGCAGAAGAAGGGTCAGTGCCGTTGTGCTGACATATGATTTCTTAAACTTATTCACTTGAATAAGTCAGTCGGAATATATTATATGTTGATAATTTAGTCCTTAAAACTCAGTCATTTCGTTATTCCTGCGGAAGCAGGAATCCAGAACGGTCGAGATGATTTGATTCCTGTTTTCACAGAAACGACGGCGAGACATTTTATAAGCAGACACCATCCAGAATGGATTTAGGAGAATCAGATGATTGAGATTCGATTTCATGGAAGAGGTGGACAGGGGGCCGTTACCTCCGCGGAACTCTTAGCCCTGGCAGCTATTGAAGAAGGTAAGTATGCCCAGGCGTTTCCGAGCTTTGGCCCGGAGCGAAGAGGAGCCCCCGTGCTGGCTTTCTGCCGAATCAGCGATCAGCCGATTAAGATCAGGGCCAATATCTACGAACCCGATTTAGTGGTCGTGCTCGACGCCTCCCTTTTAAAGGTGGTGAACGTGGCTGCCGGTTTGAAGCCGGAGGGCATTCTGGTCACCACGAGCAGCGATTCTCCAGAAAAAGTGAAAGAAACCTTGAAGATCAAGAATCGGCTCGGCGTGGTCGATGCGGTCAAGATTGCCAGGGAAGTTCTCGGACTTCCCATTACCAATACAACAATGCTTGGATCCTTGCTCAAGGCTTCCGGGCTGGTCAAAAAAGAATCTTTCATCCTTCCTCTAAAGGGGCGTTTTGGCCGAGTTGCGGAAAAGAACATTTCTGCTTTCGAAAGGGCCTATCAGGAAACCATCCTTATTCAATAGTTTTTGTAATCGTCCCGGCCCCCTTTACTGAAGGGAGGGAAGGCAGAAGGGTTATCGCTAATCAATTTATCAGAGGGTAAGGTTATGACAAAACCTGAATCAGAATGGACATGGAAGGAACTATCGATTGGCAATGTCGTCTTGGAACCGGGGAACGCCAGCGAATATCGGACGGGAGATTGGAAGACTCTCAAGCCTGTCCTTAATAAGGAGCTGTGTATCCATTGCGGATTGTGCTATATCTTCTGCCCGGACATGGCCTATAACCTGAACGAAGAGAATTATTTCATTGCGGACCTTTTTTATTGCAAGGGTTGCGGCATCTGTGCAAAAGAGTGTCCCACCGGAGCCATCACCATGGTGCTGGAAGAGGAGGAGAAATAAATGGCGAAAAGGATTGGAATGGAGGTTTCCATTGCCGCCGCGGAGGCGGTCAAGCAGGCCAACGTGGATGTCATCTCGGCCTATCCCATCACGCCGCAAACACATATTGTGGAACACCTCGCTGAATTGGTGGCGAATGGAGACCTCGATGCGGACTTCTTTTGTGTGGAGTCGGAGCACTCTGCCCTGAGCGTCTGTGTGGGAGCGGCGGCGACCGGAGCGAGGACATTTACTTGCACGAGTTCCCAGGGGTTAGCGCTGATGAGCGAGATCACCTATATTGCATCGGGCTTGAGATTGCCGATCGTCATGATCGTTTCGAATCGAACCCTCTCGGCGCCCCTGAGTATTTGGAACGACCATAGCGACGTGATGTCCATCCGGGACTGCGGGTGGATTCAATTCTTTGTGGAGAATGGCCAAGAGAGCTATGACCATGTGTTTGCGGCCTATCGGTTAGCGGAGGAAAACAGCGTTCTCTTCCCCGTCATCATCAATATGGACGGGTTCATCCTGAGCCACGTGATCGAACCCATTGAATTGATCGAGCAGGGGAAAATCGATCAATTCCTCCCTCCTTATCAGCCTGTTCACCAATTGCACCCAGATCACCCGGTGACCATGGGCGCCTTTGCCCTTCCGGCCATTTTTGCAGAAACCAAAAAAGCTCAGGAGGAAGCCCTTCGATCTTCCATGCCGAAAATCATCGAGACTTGGAAGGCCTTCGGAGACATGTCGGGGAGGTATTATCATCCGGTCGAAACCTATCAAGCGGAGGACGCCGATACGCTGTTGGTGACCATGGGAAGCTATGGTGAAACGGCATCCGTGGCGGTGGACAAGATGAGGGAGGCAGGGAGGTCTGTCGGGCTTGTGAAGATCCGCCTCTGGCGCCCGTTCCCTTTCGATGATTTGAAAAAGGCGACGCTCCATGCCAAACAGCTCGTGGTGATTGACCGCGCCATCTCCGTTGGAGCGTGTGGACCTGTTGCATCCGAAGTGAAAGCAGCCCTTTACGGGAATGATCAGAGACCGTCGGTATACAATTTCGTCGCAGGAATTTCGGGAAGGGATGTCACTCCTTCAGACTTCGTCAAGATGGTGGACAAGGCGGAGATCGAGATTGCAGAAGGAAATAAGGAAGGCTTCGAAATTTATGGGGTGAGAGGATGACTGAGAATTTGAACGTTTTTGCAGTTCGGACGTTGACTCAAAAGGAATATTTTTCACCCGGCCATCGGTCCTGCCAGGGATGCGCCGAGGCATTGGCAGTGAGATTGGTTGCCAAGGCATTGGGAAGAAACGTGATCGTTGCCAATGCAACAGGCTGCATGGAGATTGTCTCTTCGCCGCTTCCTTATACGGCATGGAGAGTTCCGTGGATTCACGTGGCCTTTGAGAATACGGCGGCGGTGGCTTCGGGCATCGAATCGGCATTAAAGGTGTTGATGAGAAAAGGGAGAATCCCTCGCAAAAAAATAGTCACCGTTGCCATGGGTGGGGATGGAGGAACAGCGGACATCGGTCTTCAGGCACTCTCGGGTGCTTTGGAGAGAGGCCACAACTTTCTCTACGTTTGTACGGACAACGAGGCCTATATGAACACCGGTATCCAACGGTCTTCCGCGACGCCTTTTGGCGCCGCCACAACCACCTCCCCGGTTGGAAGGGTTCAAATGGGTCAGATCACGTGGAAGAAGAATATGCCCGCCATTGCAGCGGCTCACAATATTCCTTATGTGGCCACCGCTTGTCCCAGTTATCCAATCGACTTAGTGCAGAAAGTGAAGAAGGCGGCCGATATTGAGGGCCCTGCCTATGTCCATATTCTTTCTGTTTGTCCCACTGGGTGGAGGACGGCACCGGAACTCTCGATCAGGCTGGGCCGGTTGGCCGTGGAGACAGGGATTTTTCCTCTTTATGAAGTGGAGAGGGGACAATACCGTTTGAGTGTCGATTTTCCTAAATTGAAGCCCGTTAAGGAATACCTCAAGCTTCAAGGGAGGTTCCGCCACCTTACGGATGAAATGATCGCGGAAATTGAAAAACGAGTTCACGCGGAATACGAGCAGCTAAGAGCGAAGGCAGGAAAGGGATCTTGAGATGGAAGCTTCAAAAATTGACCGCATCGTTCGACAGTACGGAGCAAGGGAATCGGCGATCCTCGCCATCCTGCAGGACATACAGGCTGAGGAAAAGTACCTTCCCAGGGAGACATTAGAATATGTTTCTCAAAAAATGCGGATTCCGATGGTACATGTCTTTCGCATCGCCACCTTCTACAACGCCTTGAGCTTGAAGCCCCGGGGGCGGCACAAGATTGATGTGTGTCTCGGGACGGCATGCCATGTTCGAGGGGGCGATAAAATTTTGGACAAATTGGAGAGAGATCTGGGCATCTCGGTCGGGGAGACGACCAAGGATAAACGGTTTACGCTGGAATCGGTTCATTGCGTTGGCTGTTGCAGCCTGGGCCCCGTGGCTGTGATTGACGGAGACGTCCATGGCCGCCTTTCACAGGAGAAGGTGCCCGGCTTGTTAAAAGATTTCAAATAATTGGCGTGAATGAATTATGGCCGTGGCAAGAGGATGATCATTGTTTGACGGACACGGAAAACGGACACGGTCACGTTATTTAAATTAAGATTGAGGGGAAAATGATTATTCGGACGAAGAACGATTTGGAGAAGATAAGAGAGAAAGGTTTGAAGTCTCTTTATCCCGGTGCGACGAAGATCTCCGTGGGAATGGCAACCTGCGGTCTCTCCACGGGCGCCGGCAAGGTTTACGAGGCCATTCAAAAAGAGATAGAGAAGGCAAAGGTACGGATCCTTCTGGGACAGACAGGATGCATCGGCTTTTGTCAGAGAGAGCCCGTCGTGGACATTTTGGAGCCGGGAAAACCCAGGGTCTTCTATCAGGGGGTGACTTCTGAGCGCTCCGGCGAGCTGGTTCAGAAATGGCTGGAGAACAAAGTCGTGGAGGATCTGTTGTTCTGCAAGATGGAAAAAGAGGACCGGGTCCTTGAAGGCTCGGTTAAAAATTACTCCATCCAGAGGATCCCCGCAGGAATAAACGGGACCCCCCATTATCATCAGGTTCCCTTTTACAGCAAACAGTTAAAGATTGCGCTGAGGAACTGCGGTTTCATCAATCCCGACCACATCGACGAGTACATTGCCAGGGGAGGATATTTCTCTCTCTATCGAGCGCTTTTCGAGATGAAGCCGGAAGAGATCATCGGAGAGGTGAAGCGATCCGGTCTCCGTGGAAGGGGAGGGGCTGGGTTCCCGACGGGCAATAAATGGGATTCATGCCGGAAGGCGAAAGGGGACCGGAAATTTATTCTCTGCAACGCGGACGAAGGGGATCCGGGGGCCTACATGGATCGGAGTATCCTGGAAGGCGACCCTCACAGTGTGATCGAGGGGATGATCATCGGGGCCTATGCGATCGGGGCACAGGAGGGATTTATCTATGTCAGGGACGAGTATCCGCTGGCTATCCAAAAGCTCAAGATCGCCATTCGTCAGGCCGAGGAGGCCGGGCTTCTCGGAGAGAACATTTTTGGATCAGGTTTTTCGCTCAAAATCAACCTTTTCCGGGGAGGCGGGGCCTTTGTCTGCGGAGAATCCACGGCGTTGATGGCTTCCATCGAGGGAAAAGTTGGAGAGCCGAGAGCCAAGCATATTCACACCACGGAAAGCGGTCTCTGGGACAAACCCAGCAACCTGAACAACGTGGAAACCTGGAATAATATCCCGGTGATCGTATCGAGAGGGGCAGACTGGTATTCGAAGATCGGAACCCAGGGGAGCAAAGGGACCAAGGTCTTCTCCATTGTGGGAAAGGTGAAGAATACGGGTCTGATCGAAGTTCCCATGGGAGCCACCCTGAGGGAGATCGTCTATGATATCGGAGGGGGTGTTCCGGATGGGAAGAAATTCAAGGCCGTTCAGACGGGAGGTCCTTCGGGGGGATGCATTCCGGAATCGTTGATCGATATGCCCGTGGATTACGATCAGTTGACCCAGGTGGGCTCGATGATGGGCTCCGGGGGAATGATCGTCATGGATGAATCCACGTGCATGGTAGACATCGCAAAATATTTCATGAACTTTCTCAAGAGCGAATCCTGCGGGAAGTGTACCTCCTGTCGGGAAGGGACGAAACGGATGCATGAGATCCTGACGGAGATTACCGAGGGAAGGGGAACCACGGATCACATCGACCTTTTAAAGGAATTGGGATGGGTTACTGCAGAAGCGTCCCTATGCCAGTTGGGAGCAACGGCTCCCAATCCTGTTCTCTCTACGCTCCGGTATTTCCAGGATGAATACGAAGAGCATATCATCAACAAGCGATGTCCTGCGAAGGTCTGCCGGGCGCTGCTCCGATACCGAATTCTCTCGGATGTCTGCAAGAGGTGCGGCAAGTGCATCAAGGTCTGCCCGGCCGGGGCCATCACAGGCAAAGCGAAGACGAAAAAAGAATCCGGAAAACCGTTTAAAATCGGTACCGAAAAATGTACTCGGTGCGGGATGTGTTTTGAGGCGTGCAAGTTTAAGGCAATTGAAGTTGAATAGGAATGCGGATTGGAAAACCGGCAATCTGCATGGGTCATTTGAAATTGGAATTTATTTGGGATTTACAAGGAGATATCTATGATCCCTTTTTCAATTGATGGTCAAGCCGTTGAAGGGAAAGAAGGCGGGAATGTTCTACAGGTAGCGTTGGATGCGGGCATTGATATTCCGCATCTCTGTTTTAGCGAGTCGGTGAAGCCCTACGGCGCATGCCGTCTCTGTCTTGTGGAAGTGGTGAAGGGGGGAAAGTCAAAGATGACCACCTCCTGTACCTATCCCGCGACGGAAGGCATTCAGGTGTTGACACAGACGGAAAAGGTCATCCGAGCCCGTCGAATGATCATCGAACTTATTCTGGCCATGTGCCCCGGAGATAAGCTCATTCAGGACATGGCCAAGGAGATGGGGGTCAACGGGGTTCGATTCAAGCAAGATGACAAGGACTGCATCCTTTGCGGTCTCTGCGGCAGAGTCTGCGAAGAAATCGTGGGGGCCAATGCCATCCAGTTCGCCTTTCGTGGAGATCGGCGGGAGATGATCCCTCCCTTTCAAGGAGAGGCGTTGAGTTGTATCGCCTGCGGTGCCTGTGTGATCGTCTGCCCCGTGGACGTCATCCGGATGAAGGAAGAAAAGGATGAGCGAACGATCGTCCGTTGGAAGCGGACATTGAAGATGAAGCAATGCAAAGTCTGCGGAAACTATTTTGCCCCCTGGTTTCAGCTGGAGAAGTTCAAGGAACAGGCCAAACTTTCGAAAGATTTTTTTGATGTCTGTTACACCTGTCGGACTTGAAATCTCGACTCGTTTCGAGTATATTGGAAATAGAAAGTTTGCCCTTTAGGAGGTGGTGGGTATGACCCTGGTAAAATGGGAACCCTTCCGAGACCTGATGGCAATGCAAGACCGGATGACCCGACTCATTGATGAAACCCTTTCCCGCATTTGGAAAGAAGATGTGGTTCAAGGGGCTTGGTCCCCGCCCGTGGATATTTTGGAAAGAGGAAACGAAGTGGTTTTAAAGGTTGACCTCCCCGAAGTCAGTCAAAGTGAAATCGATATTAGAGTGGAAGAAGGGACCCTGATCATTCAAGGGGAAAGAAAGTTCGTCAAGGCGTCGCCTGAAGAAAATTACATTCAGATCGAAAGGCCTTACGGGACCTTTCGCCGGACCTTCAGCATCCCGAGAACGATCGACCAGGAGAGCATTAAGGCTTCTCACAAAGACGGGGTGCTCCGCATCGTTCTTCCCAGAAAACGAGAGATTCAACCCAAACAGATCACGGTAGAACCCAAATAACATGAGTATCTCGCGTCCTGCCGGTAGGCAGGAGCGGATGATCCGGGTTCGCAAAAAAAGAGGCCCTTTTTCAAAAGAGCCTCTTTTTTATAAGCTATGCCAGAAAACCCCAGGCTTTTAAGCCTGGGGATGAATGGCATCCTTTCGAAGCGAAGCCAGTTGAAACCTGGCG
>DBZJ01000170.1 GCA_002311635.1 Syntrophaceae bacterium UBA1163 | reverse complement strand
CTTTTTCTACAACCTCAACGACCGAAGTTAGCGGGGAGGGACTCCGCATCCGCTGGAGTTCTAAACGCATTTTTCCTCACAACAAATTAACCCATTCATTTCTCTCCGATGATCAGTCCTATCGTTCCCAGCATAAACGGTAATTTCAATGGCATTGGAATAAAAGCTGAATCTTTCGTCTCAAAAAACTCCACCTTTCTTATCCCCCAATCTCGGATAGTCCCCATTAATTCATCCATACTGCCATAGACTCGCTTCAATAGAAATAAATCCTGAAAAGCGAATTTGCCCCCCTTCTTGACCACACGCAATGCTTCTCGAATCAACGCTCGCTTATCGGCAACATCGTTCACTTCATGAAACACCAAATTGCTCACTACGGCATCAAAGTATTCATCTTCAAACGGCAACGCCGAAGCACTGGCTTTCTGGAAGGTTACACGCTCCGTCACCCCTTCAACCTTTGCATTCCGTTCACATACACTTTTCGAGTATTCCCACTTTCTCCCCCAATAGTCAATCCCTATTACGCGTGCCCTTGCGTACTTATGTGCAAGCTTGATTGTGAGGGCAGCGTTTCCGCAGCCTATATCCAATGCCTGCCCTTCTCCATTCCAACCCAGGGGTGCTAACACCAATTCACGGATCTGGTCTTGTACATTCCCCCCTCCGGGAGAAAACCGATATCGAGCATAGACAAAATACAGAGAAGCTAAAAAGAACAACCCAGCAGGGATCACCAGGGACGGCACCAGAAGAGCCAACCCGAAAAGAACGAGACTGATGACACCGGGTATATAGATAAATTTCTTCGAAACCCAATTACCGTATTCCGGCTTCCTTCCCATCCGTCCATTCACCTCCTTTTTATCTTCTCGACAATCTACTATGCACCATGACGAGGTACCAAGCCATATCACAATATGCTTTTCCCTTATGTTCGTCTTTTAGCGTTCTTGCATGGAGTCCTCCGGGAGCCCGCAGTTTGGGCGATTTGCCGCGCTGCCTGGGTCCGCGGCTTGCCTGGCATCTTAGACCCGAGCGTTCATCAGGTGCGACAAGCTCCCGACTTGAAGCCCGTCTTTGCGGCTCTTGAAGTACATTCCATTGATTTCTTCCGGCCCTTTGTCCTCAACATTTCCGAAGCCCATGGCTCGCAGATCCTTCACCAACACCTCAGGGTCGAAGAACGCTTGCCACGGCTCCCCGGCCAACGCCACCCGCAGCGAAAACGCATCGAGTCGCGACCGCTGGACTGAAGTCAACAAAGATGGTGAGATCATATAGTCGAAGACGACTCCGCTTCCCACCAGTGACGATGCAATAAATCGCAATGTGGCCATCACCACCTCGGTCGTCAAATATTCCGTCACGCCGAGCCACGAAAAGAATGTGGCTTTGTCCGGGTCGTAGCCTGCACTCCGCAGCCCTTCTTCGAGTGTCTGCGTTTCAAAGTCGACCGGTGCGAACGTAAGATCACCAGGGAGCCCGATGCCGACCTCCTCCAAACGCGCACGCTTCCAGGTCTGCGTCGTAGGGTGGTCGACTTCGAACACGTTCAGCACACCTTCAGGATACGGCTTACGGTAGGCGAACGTGTCAAGCCCCGCTCCCAAAATGACATACTGGCGTACGCCGCGTCGAACGCCGAGGCTGAGTTCGTCCTCAGCGTACCGACTGCGTACGGCCACGAAAGCTCGCAAGTAAGGCGCCAATGGTGTAGCCTCAAATTGACGTGGATCGGCTTGCAACGCCGACGCACTCTCTTTGCCGATAATGCGAAGGGCAACAGGGTCATCGAAGACTTTCGGATCATCCAGGAGTTGATGCGCCGCGCGCCGCATCGCGACGCGTTGTGCTGTTAAGCTGGGCCGGTCCTCTTTCATAAACGTCATCTTCCTTTCAAGACTCGTGACATTAGTATAGCACGTCCGTCATGCTCTGCCGAGTGTTCCCATTCTTTCGGTGCGCAGGCGTGGCAATCTCGTTTTGAAATTGCTCCGTCGTTGCCTGCCTACCGCAGTGCAGGCACTCCTCACAATGACCCAATGAGGTTAATGTAAACCACAATATCCTCTGCTCAATAACAATCTTAATACCGGCATAGACATTCTCGGGGAACAAACAATTTCTTGCAAATTTAATGTCCTGCTGCATATAATAATTTCATAGACGTCGTGAGGCAAGACAATGAGTATTCTCGATTATTTTAAGCCCGTCTCGACCTGGTCGGCTGAAAGGATTCGGAAGTTTCTGGATCAAAGAGGGTCCGGAGAATACAATCTCATCGACGTGAGACAACCTGAGGAGTACGAACAAGGCCATCTTCCCGGTGCACAACTCATTCCGGTTGGAGAACTACCGAATCGACTTGCTGAACTCGACCCCACCAAGCCAACGATAGTCTATTGAGCTGCTGGTGTGCGCAGCCGTGCCGCTGCTTCAATTCTAACGGGTGCTGGATTCAAGGAGGTCCATAGCATGAAGGGCGGCATCAGAGCCTGGGAGGGTCTTGTTGCGGAAGGAATTCCAGAGGCTGGTATGGCCTATTTTTCTCCGGCCACCCGGCCACAAGAGATGATCGCTCTGGCGTGGCTCCTCGAAGACGGCACCTGCAAATTCTACGAATCCATTGCCAATATGATGGAGGACCAAGAGGCAAGGGGTTTCTTTCACGATCTTAAGAGATCGGAGGAAAACCATAAAACTACTCTTTGGAAAATGTGCGAAGAGATTTCAGGGAGGACGCCCTCGTCTGAATTTCCCGCCACGGTGATCTCTGGGAAACCAGCAGGTGACGTGATGGAAGGTGGGATGGTCGTCAGCGAAGCATTGAAATGGTCAAAGGGAAAAACTTTGAAGGAGATTCTTGAGCTCTCCATATCGTTAGAAACGAATTCTTATGATCTCTATCTCAAAATGGAGCAGAAAGCGGAAGACCGCAATTCAAAACAGATCTTCAAAACATTATCCGATGAAGAAAAGAAACACTTGGAGCGATTAACCTCTCTTTTTTTGAAAACCCTGTAAAAGGATTTTTTTCGCTTACTCACCCATCACCGCGTCACCGTATCTCCGTGTCTCTTTATCTTCCAGTCTCCTAATGTTTTGATTTCCCTTTCTCCCCATCTCCCTATCCCCGCGTCTTCCTATCGACTTCCCTTTTCCGCCGGTCCCTTGACATTTCCCAGATGATGCACTGAGTTCTGAACTTGCAGTAAAGCACCGGATCGATACATTCACAGCATTGGTCGATGCTGAGGCACTCGCAGCATTCTTGGCAGAACCCCGTTTCATGTTTCTGACAGGTTCCAATCGCCTCCCGGTCAGGGTGATTTCTGCACTTCATCTCGTCTTTCCCGAATCACTGCTTTTCGCTCAGATTTTTCTTTTTCGACAAGCGCTCTGCGCAGAACCTTGCCGATGATCGTCTTCGGAAGGCTCTCAACAAATTCAATCTGTTTGGGCACTTTATAGCCAGTCAGTTTTTTACGGCAAAATGCTCGAATCTCTTCAGCCGTGGCCCGCTGGCCGAGTCGGAGCACGATCCATGCCTTGACGGCTTCGCCCTGATATTCATTCGGAACGCCCCCGACACCAACCTCGATCACCGCTGGATTTAATTATTAATTATAAATCGAAAACCTCGTACTGGCCAAGGAATTCAGCCAAAACTCCATGATGATTCCGATTGCGAACCTTCGGAGGCAGTTTGAAAGACGGAACCACAGTCTTACTTAGAAATATGGACTGAAGAATAACTTTGGCAGGGTTTCGCTTCGAGCTATGGCACCTTTTTTGTTGCCTTTCTATTTTAGCTCCAATTCTCTTCTTTGCAATTTAAAACTTCTTGACCTTCAGCCGCTTCGAAACAGGACGAGGTCTAAGCAGAACATAAGTCGCCCCTGCACCGCCATCGCAGATTCTAGCGCTGCAATAGGCTGCAACCCATTTCCGCCAAGGACCATGGGTGAGCCATTCTACGACTTTTTTCTTCAGGACGGGCTCGGAGGGCGAGGAGAGACCACGACCATGGATGATTAAGACTCCTGTCTTACCAGTCGTCACCGCCCATTTTAAGAATTTTTCAAAAACTTCTTTTGCATCCTCTGCAAGAAGGCCGTGGAGATCCACAAACGCCTGGATCGAATAATCCCCCCGGTGCAACCGTTTTGCGACGGTTGGATGGACCCGATAATTTGTGCCTTCGATATATTCCGGCGTATCCGCAACGTTAAAGCCTTTCCCATATTTCACAAGATCTGCGAGTTTCTCTAATGTCTCATCGTCCTCCTGACGGATCGAGCTTTCGGGCAACCCGGTTTGAAAAATTTTCTCAACAAAGTTGTCTCTTGAAATGGGTGCTACACCTTCCATGGCCTTCTTGAAAAGTTCTTCCTCTAATTCAGGATTCTGCTTTTCATCATGATTCATGAGACTGGTAGGATGGCGCTCGGGGAGAGGAAAAGGCTTGTTTTTGAGCGAAGCCTTCAGGTCTCGGAAGGACTTGAAGGTAAGTGAAGGTTTGGAAGATTTCATCACCCCACACCCGTATTATTTAAGAGGCTTAAGAGGAAGTGAAATAATTTTAAACAAAAATACGGGAAATATCAAAAAGTTTGAGGGGTGAGTCTCTGAGCTGTCAAAAAGAAGTCTTTCAGCTGATCAGAAACTTACCGGTAAGACGCATCCTATAGGAAAAAAGGATGCTTTTTGACCACCCCCTCATGAGAAATCCTTATTGAACCCGAAAAACCGGTCCCCAGTGAGGGTAGCGGCTTTAGGTCACTGCAATGGGTCGGCCCCTGCCGCTATTCCGGATCAATAGGCAACTTATGAAGAAGACAGCAGGAATCGTAACGGACCGGTCCTCCACTGACACTTTTCGTCACTTTCCAGCCCCTTTGTCATCTTCAAATTCGCATTGTCTCCTCCACTAATCCTGAAGTAAATGAAAGTCCTCAGTCCTGGAAATATGAGTAAGGATAGGGTTTTAACTGAGGAATTTGTAAGTAAGTTCGTGGTTGATGGGGACAAATGGAGTAAACATCGATCAAGGAATAGAGGTCTGGAATGAAACTTGCAAGTTCCTGTCCACAAAAGGGGAAATGAGATAATCCCACGGGAAAAAGGAGGGTTTAGCGGATGGATAGGATACTAATTATTCAAGATAGCCCTTCAGTAAACGCCATGTTGAAGTTTAGACTTGAATCAGGAGGATTTTCTGTGGAGACGGTGGAATCGGGCGAAGAAGGCGTTGAGAAAACAAAAGCGCATCAATACGAGCTTATCCTGCTGGATTATAACCTGCCCGGAATGAACGGAAGCCAAGTATGTCGGATACTGAGGGAACAAGCTAATACCCAAAATACCCCAATCGTGCTCATATCTGCCAAAGATGAGGACAAGCTGATCCAAATCACAAAGGAAGCAGGTGCCGATGGTTATATCGGCTTACCCTTTGAGGGGAAGAAGTTCATCGAGAAGATAACGGGGTTCATGAAAGCGCGGAAGCCGTAAGCGATGGGTCAGCCAATCGGATTCACGAAATGCCTGCGACGATGAAAAAAGAACCAGTGCCGGAGAGAATGGATGAAATAACAGAAACCGTGGAAGGAATCGCCTGTTATGAGAAAGATCTCTACGAGAGAGAAGAGCTGAAAGAGGAAACGCGGCAGATCGTCGTATTCCGTCTATCTCGAGAATGGTATGGAGTGGAGATTACAAAAGTCAAAGAAGTCATAAAAGTGGGCAGGATAACGTATCTGCCCTCAAGCCCGGAATATATTGCGGGAATCGTGAACTTAAGGGGGAAGATTCTGTCTGTCACGGACTTAAAGACCCTGCTGGGTCTGCCTCATGAAGAGCCAACCGATAAGACGAGGATCATCGCTGTCGAATCGGGGATGCTGGAGACAGGGCTCCTGGTAGATGAAGTGGTTGAATCGATCGAAGTACCCGTAAGCAAGATTGAACCTGCACTCCGCACCCTACCTACGGAACAAGCGGACTACATAGAGGGGCAGTGTAAGGCAGCCGATAGGTTAATTGCTCTCGTTAGCGTAGGGAAGATATTGGAAAAGAAGGGATAAACACAAACAACTCGCGTAGATTGTTTTGTGGAGCCGAAAGGAGGCTGGAAATGCTTAAATTGGGACCATTTTCTAAATTGAGAAACAAACTAATCCTCTGTTTCCTCATCCTCACCCTGCTGCTGTTAATCGGGATGAGTGCCATAAATTACGTCATCGGCAAGGCGGCCCTGAAGAAACAAATTTTGTCCGAGTTAGAGGACGTCGCCTCCGGTACGATCGATCGGATAAGCCAGGCGATGCATGCGTCCTATCATGATGTTCAGCAATGGGCTGAACTTGACGTTGTGAAAGAGGCATTCACACAGGGATCCACGGAGAGAGCCAGCAGATTTTTCAGGAATCTGACCGCAAATAACAAACTCTACAGGGCGGTCGTTCTTTTCGATAGCGAAGGCAAATTGATCGCCTCCAGTCATCCCGCACTCATGGCCAGATCCAAAGATGACAAGCAAAAGGAGTTTGACCAAAAATATTTGGAAACGGGCAAGGATGGAGAACCAGTCCGCGTACGGGATTTCAGATATTCCGGCTTAGTTGGAGATTATACGGTTAGCGTAAGTTCATTGGTTAAGGACGAGAAAAGGAAACCAATGGGAATTGTGATCCTTTGCCTCGATTGTGCAATGATTCAAAAATTCGCTATGGAGAACCAGATCAGGGCCGGCGGCAATAGAACGGGCATGTTATTGGGAGGTGACGGAAATACGATCATGGCCCATCAGGATGCTTCTCTTCTGGGCAAGAAGCTCCAGGAAGTGTTTCAGATCAACTCTTCTGGCCTTCCCTTTAAGGATGGGATAAGAGGATCGGGCCAAATGAAAGCAAAGGATGGCACAAAATCCATGGCTTTTCACAGGCTTCAGGATCTCCCGGGCCATAAACCTTTTGCATGGACATTCCTCGTCTTGGCAGATTCAAAAACCCTCCTCACCTCCATCCACAGTTTGAGGGACAAGCTCGCCCTTTCTGTTATCGTCTTCGTCGGTTTAGCGTGGATTGCGATTTATCTTCTCGCGAGGGGAACGTTTCGGGAATCGGAGGAAACTCTACGCCAAAGCGAGGAGAAATACCGAACCATCATCGAGAATATCCAGGACGGTTACTTTGAGAATGATCTCGCTGGTAAATTTACTTTCATCAATGATGCCATCTGCAAACATCTCGGATATACCCGAGAGGAACTCATTGGAATGGACTACCGACGGTATACGGAGGAGGAGAGCGCTAAAAGGTTGGTTCAAAAATATACCGGACTTGTCAAAACAGGCCAACCCGTTGAGCCCTTCGAAGCAGAATACATCAGAAAAGATGGTGCCCAACTGTTTGCCGAAATTTCAGTATCACTTATCAAGGATGCAGCAGGGAAACCGATCGGCTTTCGGGGAATCTCGCGCGACACCACCGAACGGAAAAAAGCAGAGGACGCGCTAAAAAAGAGCGAAGAGAGATACCGAAACATGCTCGACAGCATCCAGGACGGTTATTCTGAGATTGATCTCGCTGGTAATTTTACCTTCGTCAATAATATGACTTGCAAACATCTCGGATACACCAAAGAAGAGTTGATCGGGATGAACTACAATAAGTACGCAAGTGGAGAAAGTGCGAAAAGAATCAAGGAGCTTTTCACAGAGGCTTACAAAACAAAAAAACCGTTATTAGAGGTCCTGGATTACGAACTTATTCGCAAAGACGGAACCACGGGGGTCTACGAACTGTCCGCATCTCTTATCAGAGATGAAAAAGGCAACGTCATTGGGTTCAGGCAGACTTCTCGGGATATCACCGAGCGTAAGAAAACGGAAGAAGCACTGAAGAAGAGCGAGGAGAAATACCGAACTATTCTTGAAAGCATGAGTGAGGGTTTTTACGAATTAGACCTTGCAGGTAACTTCACCTTTGTCAACGAATCCGTGTGTCGAGTATTAGGGTATACCAAAAACGAATTAATAGGCATGAATAACCGGCAGTATACGGATAAGGCGAACGCAAAGAGACTGTTTGAAGCATTTAATAAAGTCTACAGAACAGGGGAGTCCAGTAGAGGAGTTGATTATGAGGCTATTAGAAAAGATGGGGCCAAGGGATACTTTGATATATCCATATCTTTACGAAAGGATTCATCGGGTAAACCGATAGGGTTTAGAGGGGTGATGCAGGACGTCACGGAACGCAGGCAGGCAGAAGTGACGCTGCGACAAAGTGAGGAGAGATATCGAAACATTCTTGGCAGCATCCAGGACGGCTATTCTGAGATTGATCTTGGTGGCAATTTTACCTTCGTCAATGATGCTACTTGCAGACATCTCGGATATACCGAAGAAGAATTAATCGGGATGAACTACCACGAGTATACAAGTGAAGAGAATGCAAAAAAAATCAAGAAGCTCTTCACAGAAGTCTACAGAACAGGGAAACCGATAGACGCCACGGAACAAGAACTTACCAGAAAAGACCGAACGACGGCGACTTACGAACTTTCGGTATCTCCTATTAGGAATGCAGAAGGCAACGCCGTTGGGTTCCGGCAGACCTCTCGGGATATCACACAACGCAAGAAATCGGAGGAAGCTCTGCGACAGAGCGAAGAAAGATATCGAACCATTCTTGAAAACATGGTGGAGGGCTTTTTTGAGGTTGACCTCGCCGGCAAATTTATTTTTGTGAATGATGCGGAGTGCAGAAATCTTGGGTACTCCAGTAAAGAGGAAATGATCGGAATGGACAACCGGCAGTATACGGATCAAGAGAACGGAAAAAAATTGTTTCAATCTTTTAATCAAGTCTATAAAACAGGGGAGCCGCTTAAGGGATTAGTTTATGAGTTTATCAAAAAGGACCGGACGAAAGCTTTTAATGAACTTTCGGTATCTCTGATAAGGGACTCAGAAGGGAAACCCATCGGATTCAGGGGTAATGCTCGGGATATCACCGACCGTAAGAAAGTGGAAGACGCACTGAAGAGGAGTGAGGAGAGGTATCGAAACATTCTTGAAAGCATCGATGAGGCTATTTACGAAGTAGACCTTGCTGGTAACTTTACCTTTGTCAACGAGGCAGCGACCCGAATCTTCGGGTCCTCCAAAGAGGAATTGGTGGGTATGAATAACCGGCAGTATACAGATAAGGAAAATGCTAAGAAACTGTTTGAATCTTTTAATGAAGTTTACAGAACGGGGGAGCCCGGCAGAGAATGCGGTTACGAGGTAGCAAGAAAAGATGGAACCAAAAGATACGTCGAGACATCGGCCTCATTGAAAAGAGATCCGTCGGGTAAACCGATAGGTTTCAGAGGGGTCGCACGGGACATCACAAACCTCAAGCGGGCGGCGGAAGACCTGCTAAGGGAAAAACAAGCCGTCCAGAAGCTGGCCGAGGAACGGGAAGTTGTCGCCAACATCGGTCGGATCATCAGCTCAAGGCTGGAAGTTCAGAAGGTCTACAAGTACTTTGCCGAGGAAGTAAGAAAGATCATCCCCTTTGATAGGATATCGATCGATATCATTCATCCCGAAAAGACCGGTTTTTCCACAGCCTACGCCCTGGGGAAGGGTGCTGAAGGCATTCGATCCGAGGATATCATTCCTCTTGCCGGATCCACCACCGAAGAAGTCATGCGTACGCGGTCGAGCCTGCTTCTACAGACGGAGGGGATGGGCGACGCCGGAAACCGTTTCTCTGAATTCTCACACACGCTTCAGGCCGGATTTTCTTCGCTCATGGTGATTCCTCTGGTCTCCCAAAACCAGGTCATGGGAACGCTGAACTTACTCTCCTCAAAGGTGAATGCCTACACGAAGGCGAACGTCAGTCTTGCCGAGAACATCGGGACCCAGATTGCCGGCACGATCGCCAGCGCACAGATGTACGAAGAAATGAAGCGGATGGTCGGCCACATCCACAACGCAAATCTTCAAATCAGCACCGCTTCGTCCCAGATTCGTGCCGCCTCGGAAGAGCAAGCGACAGGGGCAGCGGAGCAGTCCTCCGGGGTCAGCGAGGTGACCACCACCATTGAGGAACTCAACACCACAGCCACTCGCATCGCCAAGAACGCTGAAATCGTGGCCAGATTAGCCGGGGACACCCTGGCAGGGGTGCAGGAGATCAATGTGAAGGTCAATGATACGGCAAGGAAGATTCTCGCGTTAGGCGAAAAATCGCAGTCCATCGGCAATATCACAAAACTGATAGACGATATCGCCGACCAGACGAACCTGTTGGCCTTGAACGCAGCCATTGAGGCAGCACGCGCGGGAGAAGTGGGAAGAGGATTTGCCGTAGTTGCCCAGGAGGTGAGGAAACTTGCCGAACGCTCCTCGGAATCAACCGAGGAAATCCGCCAGATTATAAATGAAATCCAAGGGGAAACAAACGCTACGATCATGAGTATTGAAGGTTCCACCAACTGGGTAAAAAAAGGTCTGGAGATGATAGAAGAGACGGCAAAATCCGCAAAGGAGATTTCCATCGCGACACAACAGCAAAAGTTTGCGTCGGAGCAGGTGGTGCAGGCCATGAGGGAAATTGATTCTGTGACAAAACAGTTTGTCTCTTCAACCAGACAAGCAGCGGCCTCCGCAGCACAGCTCAATACACTATCGGAGGAGCTTAAGCGCGCGATAGCGGACGTTAAATCAGAAGCAGGGGAAACAGGAAAAACGAAGGATTTGAAGTATGCCTGAGATGAAAGATCTCATTGCGATTTTCAAGGCTGAAACTGAAGAGCACCTGACCAAACTGGATACCGGACTCGTCGAGTTGGAGAAACAGCCTGACAACACCGAGCTGGCAGGTAGCTTGAATAGAGAAGTGCATACCCTGAAAGGGGCGGCCCGGGTTTTCGGGTTTTACGAAATTCAGGACATTGCCCATAGAATAGAAGACATATTTGAAGAGGTCGCCGGGAAAAGGGCCGTTTTCAATTCCTCGATGGCTGAGCCAATATTTAAAGCACTGGATGCCATCCGGGCCATCCTACAGAAGATCGTCCAAGAGAAAAAGATAGACGCCGAGGTCGACCTAGATGCCTCGGATATTTGCAGGGAACTGGAAGAGTGCATTTCTGCGGCCCAGGCGATCCGAACGCGCAAAAAACGAGAGAAACAGCCCAAGGGAGAAAAGGAGACTGTTGAGACTCAGGCAAAAGACGAACCAGAGAAAGACTACGCGCAGAAGGAACAGGAGGGGAGCCGCTCCACTACCCGGCCTGAAGTCCAGGGCTCGCTCGAGGTTCACCCTGAGCCGCGCTCGTATACCCCGCCTTCAAAAGCGGTACTTCACGAGGCCGAACGGCTGAAAAAGACGCAGGACAAAGTCGTGGATCGCACGAGCGAAACCGTCCCCCCTCACCCGTCCGGACCCATGGAGGAATATATCCGTGTTCCGACGAGCAGGGTGGACAAACTCCTCTATCTGGTCGGCGAGGTCGTCATCAACAAGATGAGGGCCTCTGCGATGAGCACCCAAGCCAAAAGACTCTCCAAGCTCAGCAGAGAGACGCAGAAAAGTATTTTGGGCCTCAGCGAAGCCATTAAGAAGGAATCGTCTTCCCAAAACGGAGAGGTGACCAGGTGGCTCAGTCAATGCGAGGCCCAGATGCAGAGGTTGAGGGAACGAACCTTGGAATTATACGACCAAGTCTCCACGGAGGCGTTTCATCTCGACCCTGTCATCGATGAATTGCAGGCTAAGATCAAAGAGATAAAGATGCTCCCTCTGTCCACTATTTTTGAGGGGTTTCCCCGCATGATAAGGGATATCGCGTCCCAACAGGGAAAACAGGTCAACTTGGTGATCTCCGGGGAAGAAAACGAACTTGATAAGAAGGTTATGGAAGGGATCAAGACCTCTCTCATCCATATCCTGCGCAACTGCATCGACCATGGAATTGAAGAGCCTGAAGCGAGGGTTGCTCTGGGCAAATCAAAGGAGGGAATCATAAAGGTCTCCGCCTCTCACGAGGGGGATAACGTTGTGATCACCGTAGAGGATGACGGAAGAGGCATGGATATCACCCAAATAAAGGAGACGGCCCTGAAGAAAAGGCTTGTATCACCTCATGACCTAGATGCGATGACGCCCAAAGAGGTGATGAACATCGTTTTCATGAACGGTTATTCGACGAGTCCCATCGTGACCGATGTTTCCGGAAGGGGAATGGGGCTGGATATCGTCCGGCGGGACATCGCCAATCTGAAAGGCCGAGTGATCTTGGACGCGGAGAAGAATAGAGGGACAAAATTCACACTGGTCCTGCCATTGACCATTGCCATTATTCAAGTGCTCTTGGTAAAAGCGCAGAACATGCTCTTTGCCCTACCCATCTTCTCCGTGACAGAGAGCGTTAAAGTGAGCGCGGACGATGTCTCCCTGACCGGAGGAAGAATGGCACTTCAGTTCCGCGAGCATATTGTCCCTCTGGTAAGATTGAACGAGGTGCTCGCGCTTCCGCGGGCCAACGAAGAGGAAAAGACAAAGAAAGAAATGCTGGTGGTGATGACGTCCTCCCTTGACAGCCGAGTCGGTTTCATCGTGGACGAGATTGCTGGAGAGGGAGAGGCGTTTATCAAGAGTTTAGGGAAACATCTGGGAAAGGTGAAGAATGTGAGTGGCGCCATCATCATGCCAACCGGCGAGGTCGTGGTGGTTCTGGATACAGCAGACCTCGTGGCGAATAGCGCTCTCGGTCTTCCGCATGTCACTGGAAAGCGAAGCGTCGTCGGAACAAAGCACAAAGAGAAAAGGATCCTGGTCGTGGAGGACGCTTTCTCGACGAGGGAGCTTGAGAAGAGTATACTGGAGACCCACGGATACCTCGTGGATACGGCGGTAGACGGCCTGGACGCACTGGATCGGATGGTAGACAATCAATACGACCTCATTGTCAGCGATGTGGAGATGCCCAGGATGGATGGATTTGAGCTCTGCAGGACCCTGAAGAATAACGAGGGGTACAAGGATATCCCCGTGGTGATGGTGACCGCTTTACAGAAGGAAGAGGATAAGAGACGGGGGATCGAGGTGGGCGCGGCCGCTTACCTTGTCAAAAGCGCATTTGAGCAGACGAATCTTTTGGATACCATTGAGCGATTGGTGGGTTAGGTGGGTCCTATGGAACCGGCAGTCAAAGCCCTGACGCGTGTGCTGATTGTTGATGATTCTCCACTGATGTGCAAGATCCTGACGAACATCCTGAACTGCGATCCGCAGATTCTCGTGGCAGCGGTGGCGAATAACGGGAAGGAGGCGGTGGAGCTCGTGCCCCGTCTCAAGCCGGATATCATCACCATGGACATGGATATGCCCGTCGTCGACGGACTCGAGGCGACGAAGCAAATCATGGCCTCCAACCCGACCCCGATCCTCATTGTGGCTTCGACCGTGTTCAAAGCGGGCATGGAGAAAGTATTCAAGGCCATCTCTCATGGCGCACTGGACGTGATTGACAAGGGTGAGCTGGAGTTAGCCGGACAGAAAAGGTCCGGGGACGCCCTGATCGCGAAGATAAAATTCTTGACGGGCGTGAGAGTCACGGAGCGAGCACGCGGGAGATTGCGACCTGAAAGGTCCGTCGTTGATCTTAAGACTTCCAGGGTAGAAGTCTCCGATAGGATCGTAGCGATTGTGGCATCCACTGGCGGTCCGCAAGCCCTTCTTGACGTACTCAAGCGACTCCCCGAGGATTTTCCGTGTGGCATCGTCATCGTCCAGCACATCACCAGCGGTTTTCTGCCGGGCCTGGTGGACTGGTTGAATAAGGAATGCAAGATTAAGGTGAAGATTGGAGAAGATGCGGAGGCCATACAGCCAGGAGTGGCATATATCGCGCCGGACGACCACCAGATGAGGGTAGAGGACGGCGGAAAGATAACGCTTTCGAATGAACCGGCCCACGGAGGTCACAGGCCCTCGGGAGATATCCTGTTGGAGTCGGTCGCCAGGGCCTACGGGAAAGGAAGTGTGGCGGCCATCCTGACTGGAATGGGCAGAGATGGAGCGATGGGGATGAAGACGATCAAACAGCTCGACGGCAAGACCATTGCTCAAAATGAAAAGAGTTGCGTCGTTTTCGGTATGCCCAAGGCCGCGATCGAAATGGATGTGATCGATAAAGTACTCCCTCTGGAAGGCATTGCGGAAGAGATCGTTTCGATGGTGAGGTAGGCAATCGGCCATGCCTTTCACGTACAGGGACTGTTGAGCGAAAGATGCAAAAGGAAAACCACAAGGGAAAAAAGGACCGACAGATCCTCGTCTTCAGCGTGGCTAACGAGGAGATGGGGTTGGATATTTCTTGTGTCCGCGAGGTACTACGACCGCAAGCGATCTGCCCGCTCCCCAAAACCCCGCCCTTCATCGAGGGGGTCATCAATTTGAGAGGGCATCTCGTTGCCCTAATCGATTTAGGAAAAAGGCTCAACGCGAGGCAGCTCGAAGACGAAAACAAGAAAAGGATCATCGTCTGCAAGGTGAACAAGTGGATCGTCGGACTCACGGTCAACAGTTTAAAGGAGATCGTCGCCTTATCCGAAGAAGAGATCAGACCGACGCCGGAGGTCGTGTCCACGCAGATGGAGGCAGAAGTCCTGTCGGGCGTCGCAACGGTCGGGGAGAGAATTATACCCATTTTAGACTTGGATCACATCCTGACAAAAAAGGAAGTGACCGAACTATCGACACTTGAGCGATGAAAGACATTTTACCCTTATCCCCAGACGATTTCAGTCTTTTTCAAAAGCTGCTCATCGAGACGAGCGGCCTCCGCTTTGACGAAGGGAGGACCCAGTCCTTGCATCATGCCCTTTGGCAGCGCTTACAGCACCGGGGTTACGATTCCTACCGCGAGTACTACAACCTTCTGAAATTTCATCCGGAGGGGCGCCTTGAAATTCGAGAGCTCTTCGATCTGATCACAATAGGAGAGACTTATTTCTTCAGAAATAAGGCTCAGTTTGACGTGCTCATGAGGTTTGTTTTGCCTGAAATCATCCAGAGAAAGCTGGATTCAGGGGAGAAGTGTATCCGTGCTTGGTCAGCGGGATGTTCTCGGGGAGATGAAGCCTACTCCATTGCGATAGCGATGTTTGAGGTCTTCCCCTCCTTCGAAGAGTGGCGGGGCTCCGTTTTGGGTACAGACATCAATAGAAAAGGCCTCGCCTGCTCGGAAGACGCCGTCTACGGCGAAAAGGACATAGGCCACTTGCCGAAGGAATACGTGGACAAGTATTTCATGAGACAGGGCTCAACCTATAACCTCAGGGAAGACGTCAAAGCGTTGGTCGAGTTTGAATATCACAACCTGGCTACAGATCCGTGCCTGCAGGAAAAGATGCAAAATGTCGATATCCTCTTTTGCAGAAATGTCATCATCTACTTCGATCCTGAGACAACCCAGCGGGTCATTGAGAATTTTTATAACTGCCTTGCCCAGGATGGCTATCTTTTCCTCGGGCATACGGAGACCTTGTGGCAAATCACCAATCGGTTTGAGAGAGTTGAGTTTCCACAGACATTCATCTACAAGAAGCGATTAGGTCTGGTTCAAGAAGATGTCATGAAGCCCTTCATGGCCGTCCCGGAGATCAGCATCGAGAACCTGGCCCTTTCGGCTGGGCCGGTCAGAGCATTCGAGCCCGAAGCAAAGTATAAGGCCTCAGGATCGGCCCTGCGCCGTCAACCTGAACCCTTCGTCCCCCAACCTGCAGAACAGGTTGAAGACCCGGCGCCACACGTTAACAACCCATCTGACGTACCCTTCCTCTCCTTACCCGATTACACGGCCGCTCAAGACAAAGGCGATATCCTCGCCAGTCTTGCGAATGCGACGACCTTGGCGAACGAGGCAAAATACAAGGAAGCGGCGGATATTCTCGGAAAGATCGTAGAGGCGGACAATCTCAGCGTTGAGGCGTACTATCTGTTAGGCGTCTTATCGTACAAAAGCGGGAATCTGAAAGAGGCCGAAACACAATTCAGGAAGGTGATTTACGTGAGCCCCGATTCCGTTCTCGCCTATTTTAACCTCGGGAATATGTATTTGTACCAGAGAAGGCTTCGTGACGCCGCCAGAGAGTTCAAAAACGCCGTCCGACTGTTGGAAAAAAGACCGAAAGACGAGCAAGTAAGGTTTTGCGAGGATTTCACAGTAGAATTTCTCTTGAGAGCCTGTAGGAATACGCTCGTCCAGATCTCTTAGAGGAGTAAATGATATGACCGAAGTGGAAAAAATAGAAGCTTACCTTTCGTCCGTTAGGCACGACCTGCGCAGTCAACTCATGGTCGTCCGCGAAGGAACGAGCATGATTCTGGATGGTCTCGGAGACTCAAAATGCGAAAACTGCTTCACCCTGTTGAGGCCCGCCCTGGAATGCACGGATGAATTGAATAAGCTGATCGGCGAGCTTCTCACGATCTCTCGGTTTAACGCGATGTTGGCATCGCAGACGACCGCAAAAGAAGAAAAACCGAATCCTGTAAAGACGGAACCACTGGAAGATGAGTTGGCAATCATGAAGGATGAGCTGAGAAATGAACTGGAAATCATGAAGGACGAAGTGATGGGCATGATCTCCCATATCATCCGCACCCCGTTGGCCGTGCTCAGAGAAAGCTTGTCGCTGGTGCTGGATGAAATACCAGGAAAACTAAACCCCAAGCAGAAAGAATTGCTTTCAACCGGAAAACAGAATCTGGAGGGTTTGATCCAATCGGTTGAGGAAGTATCCGAGAAGTCCTGGAATGAAATCGTACACCCCAGCCAAGACAAGCCTTTTGCCGATCAAGTAGAAGCCAAGAAAGAAACGTCCGCGGCGAAAAAAAGAGTGCTGATCGTAGAGGACCAGGTAGCGATCATTCATATGCTCCGTATGAGACTGGAAGCAAATAATTACGAAGTGATTACGGCGGCAGACGGTCAGGAAGGCCTGGAGAAAGCACGTAAGGAAAACCCAAGCTTGATTATCTTGGACATCATGCTCCCCAAAATGAACGGGTACAAGGTTTGCCAGCTTCTTAAGGCGGACCCAAAATATAATGCCATCCCCATCATTATCTCCTCTGGAAGGACGCCGCAGGAAATCAGGAAGGTGGGGCGAGAGGTGGGCGCTGATGCGTATGTATCGAAGCCATTCGAGGCAGAAGCGCTGCTCTCAAAAATGAAGGAGCTCCTGGAAAAAAGAGGGAATTAGTCTCATGCTCAAGGGAACCGATCTCCGACCCTTATCTGCTAAGGATGAACTTGAAACAGCGAGAATATAGTGAACGACGTAAATATGTGGATATCCGCAATATGTCATTGCGAATCCCGCCCTGCGGGATGAGGCAATCTCACGGGATTGCCACGTCCCTCGCATCAAGTGCGGGGTCCTCGCAATGACTACGTTTACATGTCGTTCACTATAGTTAAACGGCGAAACAAATGGCGAAGAAGAAAATCTTGGTGATCGACGACATGCCAAATGTCGTTACCATGGTCAAGGCGCGCTTGGAGGCGAGCGGGTACGAGGTAATTGCGGCCTTGGATGGACAGCAAGGCTTGACCTATGCTTATGCGGAGAAGCCGGATCTGATCATATTGGACATCGTAATGCCCGCTGGCGGAGGTTATTCTGTCTATACCCGATTAAAAATGTCTCCCAAAACCCGGACCGTTCCGGTTATTTTTCTCACTGCGAAAGATAGACCGGAGGACGTGGCCAGGGCATATAAGCTGGGTGCCGAATACTTTGTCAAGAAGCCCTACAAACCGGAGATGTTGCTGGGGACGGTCAAGAAGGTCTTGGAATCATCCGAACATGCGCCACAGTCCAGAGGCTTACAAAAGCGAATACTGGTCATAGGGAAAGAACCGGAGATGGCTGAGTTCGTGAAATTAGTTGAAATGGGCTACGAAGTGACCATCGTATCGAGCATAAGAGAAGGATCCGATGAGGTCAAGAAGGAAAAGCCGGACGTGATCTTTCTGGATGGGACGCTCGTCAAAGCGAATAACTATGATGGCTTTTATCAACTGAAGCTGGAATTCGCCTCGAGCAAAACACCGATGATGATATCGGTCACCAAGGAGGAGCTGGAGGAATTTCAAAAAAAGATCGAAGGCTTCAGTGGTTATTGCTTGAAGCCGTTGAATTACATCGATCTATTAGGGCACATTAGGGTAGCTTTGCAAAAGAATTAAAATCGATTTGTCTGTGATCCTTGGAACGTCCGGATGAAGAAGATATCTTAGAAAGGTCAAATGGTCTATGAGCCCACTGAAACAAAGCCACCCGTCCGCAGAAGAGAGATCGAACGAGCCATTAGAAACGATCGGTCGGGGGGCTACTTGGCACCGTCTCGACCTTCATCTGCATAGTCCTAATGTGTTGGCTTTTGTGCCCCCTAAGGGGACGAAGCGGCAAGATGGGAAAGCTCTTGCCGATGCCTATGTCGAACAACTTGCGGCTCAAGGGGTTTCCGTTGCTGCCATAACAGACTACAATGGTGTAAACATAGAATGGTTTGAGGTGACGGCTGCAAAGGCCACCAACCGTGGCATTACGCTTTTGCCCGGGGTTGAGATGACCTTCAGACAAGGTAAGTCTGGTCTTCATATATTGGCCATCTTCCCCGGTGATACCGATCTAAAAGGTTTGAACGCTTTCCTTAAATCACTGGATAAAGACCCGGGTACCCCTCTGTTTGACAACCACGGCTCTCATCGAGACATTGACCTAAAAATCAACTTAACAGATGCCCTCAAAGACTTACGAAGCCGGTTCCGCTGCCTCTTAGTCCTTCCACACCCCGATCAGGCAAATGGGCTCTGCAAGAGTCTCACGGCCGAGGTTGCCGCCAAACTCCTCCTGGAGATAGGACCCGATGCCATCGAGTATTGTCCGGAGAAAGAAAAAAAGAAGCTCCAATCTACGGGCGTTTTATCGGAAACTTTCTGGGAGCAGATGGCTCTGGTTGAATTCTCCAACCCGAAACGAATTGAAGAGATCGGAACGCAATATCGAACCGACGGGATCCTTCGGGCCACCTACCTGAAACTCAGCGCAACAAATTTAGACGCTCTGCGGCTGGCCCTTCATGATCCGGAGACCCGTCTGTCTATTGGTGGGACTCCCTCGGCGATTCATCCGAGAATCCGAAGTATGGCGATCTCAGGATCAGGTTTTCTGGGAAATCTGAGTATTTCCTGGAACCAAGACCTCAATGTGATTATGGGAGGCAAGTCTGTGGGCAAATCCGCCATTCTTGAATGCCTCCGCTATGCCTTTGCCGTCACGCCCCGCTCGGATCAATCTCAACGCCAGGAGCTTGTTCGCCATGCCCTTGGCAGCGGCGGCAAGGTGGAGATCATCCTGGATAGGCCCCTTCAAGAGGGAAAAATCCGGCAGTACCGCATCGTCCGGGTGTGGGGCGAAGAACCCCATACCTTTCAAGTCAACCCTGAAAAACCTCTTTCAGTAAGCCCCTCCGAGCTTCTCAGTCCAAACGGTGGGATTACAATTTTTGGACATCAGGAGATCTACACCGTCTCCGGAAACGAAGAGCGCCGACTTGCCCTCTTCGATGAACTCCTTGGCGAAGAGGCGCTCCGGTGTGCGGACTCTGTTGCCAAGGCCGTGGAATCACTCACCACCAACGCAAGGGCAATACTGGATCTGCAAGCAAAGCTGGCGAAACGAGAAGTATACGGTCAACGGCTCAAGGAAATTGACCAGGAGATTGAAGTTCAAAAGAGGGACGCTGCAGAGGGCGTGAAGAAGGTGGCTGATCGTCGTGGCATGGGGGAAGGCTTGCAGAACGCCACCAATGTGGTCAGGAGCGTTTTGGCGGAATCTGACCAAAGGCGTCTCAACCTACTGGCTTCGCTGGAAACGGCTCACCGGAACCTGCTGGATGCACAAAGCGCGGATACAGCTATCCTTCAGGAAGCCGCAAAAGTTCTTGCGATCCTTCAGGAAAGTCTGAAGGTGGTGCTCGATGACGAGACGACCCTTTTTGAGCAGGCCGTCCAGGGTTTAACGCGTCTTGATATGCGTTGGCAAGAAAAGCTTCGTCATTTGGAGAAAGAGGGCAAGCAAGTTGAACGGAACGTACAAAAAGAGCCATCACATCAAGACCCGTTTCTGAAATTGACCGAAGAAAGGACCTCTTTATCATCCCTGATCGCAGGACTTAACGGGATCGAGGATCGCTTAAAGCATCTCCGGCAGAACCGGAAGGGCCTCCTTCAGCAAGTCAGAGATTGCAGAGACGCACAGCACGGGTTACGCAAGGAAAGAGCCGATGCCGTTGCAAAATCTCTCCATGGTCGGCTCCACCTCCAAGTAGAATTTAAGGGCCAAAAAGGAAGTTATAGAGAACAGCTCTCGTCCCTCTTAAAAGGATCGAACCTGTCTCAGAATGCAATCGACAAGCTCGTGAGTCCCGAAGCGACGGACGGAATTGCCCTTTCCGAAGCGGCCCATGCAGGAAGCAAGGAAGTCCAAAAGCGTTTCGGCGTTGAACCTGAAGTGGCCGAGCGCTTGATCTATTGGCTAACCGCTCAGGAATCCTTACTCTTTGAGCTCGAAACGCTGATTCCTCAGGATGCCCTTCGGTTGGAACTGAGGATTGACGGCCAATACCAACCTCTCGATCATTTGTCAGCGGGCCAGGGTGCTGCGGCCATTTTGCTTTTCCTGTTCGGTCTCAGAAACCGGATCCTTATCATCGATCAGCCTGAGGATTATCTCGAAGACCGATTCGCGCACGAAGAGATGCTTCAGATCTTAAGGGAGCAAAAGGGGTTGGGAAACCAGAGCCCAGAGAGCCAAGTCATTTTGGCGACGAACGACGCCGCTATTCCTGTGATGGGCGATGCCGAACTCGTCATTCCTTTGGAGGTGCGGGAGAATCATGCCCATATCATCAACCAGGCATCTATCGACCACCGCTCAATCCGAGAACTCATAAAGACCATGATGCCGGGAGGAGGCGAGGCTTTTCAGCAGCGGGCCGAGAAATACGGAGGATTGGCGCCAGCCTGAACCCTATCAAATTCCCTCGCCGTAAATCATTTCTGATGGGACCAGGCTTCCTGAAACCCGAAAGAGATCCCGAGCATCAGCTCCCATCTTGCTTCGCGGTTTTCGCCAAAAATATTTACCCTGTTAGAAATAGTGTGCGGCTGGTCTGCCGCGTATCCCGCGAAACGCGGGACAGTGCAGGGCTATGCAGCGGGTCCAAACTTCAGAATAATCCCGGCGGGGCTTACTCTCCCGCAGACAAAGTGTTATCATACTTTTGTCTTTACTCACACCAGAAAAAAAGAAAAAATCTGAAGGAGGGACAACCATGAAAAAAGCTTTGCTTTTGTTTGCTGGTTTGGCACTAACCTTTTCGTTTATTTCTTATGGCCGGATCTTCGCAGAAGAACCTAAGCCGATCCAACTTTTGAAGCCTCAAACGGATGGCGGGAGACCCTTGATGCAGGTGTTGAAGGACAGGAAGTCTTCTCGGGAATTCAGCTCCGAGAAGCTGCCCGCGCAAGTTCTCTCAAATTTGCTCTGGGCTGCCTTCGGGGTAAACCGCCCCGATTTAGGAAAGCGGACTGCACCCTCCGCGATGAATCGCCAGGAAATTGACGTTTATGTCGCTACGGCCGATGGCCTCTATCTGTTTGACGCGAAGGCGCATCTGTTAAAACCGGTTCTTACGGAAGATATTCGGGCCATGACGGGTATTCAGCCCTTTGTGAAAGACGCTCCTCTGAACCTCATCTATGTGGCAGATCTTTCGGGAATGGGTTCGGCAACGAACGAACAAAAAGAGTTTTACTCAGCCGCGGATACGGGCTTCATTGCGGAGAACGTTTATCTCTATTGTGCTTCCGAGGGACTGGCAACGGTGGTGCGCGGGCTCGTTGATAGGCCAACCTTAGCCAAAGCAATGAAGCTGCGGGCGGACCAGAAAATCACTCTCGTGCAATCGGTGGGGTATCCAAAGAAATAGGAAGGACGGAGAAAGGGACTTTCAACTCTTTGCAGCTAAAATGAGAGACCAATTTCTCTCTTGCAAAGAAGAGGACGCTGTTCTTCCTCTTATAGATCCAGACGGAGAGATGTCCTTCTTCAACAGGGGTAGAAATCGAGAACATTGGTCGCAGCTTCTTCAATTTGTCAGACTGGTTAAGCGTGATCTGCGCTTCCGGTTCGCCCCACTGGTTGAGAAAAATTTTTTGATTCAGACCAGCCATAAACAAATGCGGCCGTTCGAGCGTTTTTCTGGGACGAGTCTTTCGAAAATTTGAAATGAGGTCTAAACCTGGGATCGTCATTTTCTCGCTGCTATATCGTTAAATCATGCAAAGTCCCCTTAGAACGGTAAGGGATATCCAGCTTTGATGCTTATTCGCATATTTAATGCCAAATTCGGAGGCATATTTAGTACGCGGTGGAAATGTCTTAACATGCTAATATTATGGGCTTTCCCAAATTACAAGAAATGTGCCAGTTTTTTCAAATGAAGATCCCAAAATACATTCTGTTCCAGGAGTGACAAATTTTGTCATAAAACGCGGTGAGCATGTTTTGAAAACCAATAATCAATTCCACGGACCTATGAGCTGAATCCTCCGAAAGTTTGACACAAGAGGTTCTAAGTCTTACAATTCGATTTTATGTTGAAACGTTCCAGTTGGAATTAGGAGATGGTGAAAGAATCCAATATCAAGATCAAGAGATTGAGACCCCTTAAGGCCGATCTGCATCTTCACACAGCCGAGGACCCTCTTGACCGCGTACGATACACGGCTAAAGAACTCATCTCAAAAGCTGCCGATGAGGGCTTTGATGTCATTTCCATCACCAACCATAACCGGATGACTTTCAGTCAAGACCTTTCATCCTACGCCCAGGACAGGGGGATTCTCCTCATTCCCGGTATAGAGATGACGATTCGGAGACGTCATGTCCTCGTTCTGAACCCTCCCCCGCATAAGACATGTTCAGATTTTTTCTCCCTTTCAAAGCTGTGCCGTTCGGAGACCATGATCGTTGCACCACACCCCTATTTCCCGGGAACCTATTCTCTAAACGGATACCTTTTGAAACATCTGAAGCTTTTCGACGCACTCGAATATTGCCATTTTTATTCCCCAATGATCAACTTCAATCAAAGGGCTTTAGAAGTATGCCAATCCTATGGATTCCCCTTGGTCGGAAACTCAGATGCCCATTTCCTCTCCCAGTTAGGAACCACGTATTCGTTGATCTATGCAGAGAAGAATCTTGAATCTATCTTTGCAGCGATTCGTGGGAATAAGGTTGAGGTCGTCACCCGTCCGCTTAAGACCCTGGAGATGGGATCGATTGCGAACCGATTCCTCAGGATGAAGCTTCGAGCAAAAATATCCAAAAGCCTGCCAAAATCGTATGCTTCGTTGAGAAAGCCTAAAGTAGTATAGCGAGTCCTCCTCTTTCTTCTCTCTCTAAATGGAATCCAAAGCCGTATTGCTCCGTCCGGGTACTCCTAAACCTCAAGACCCCCTCGCTGCAAGGAGGGGAACACGATTGACACCCCAGGTCATTTATTCTTATACCTTTTCCAAAATCAATGGGTTATTATTTAGTCTAATACAAACGCATTAAGTAA
>DBZJ01000050.1 GCA_002311635.1 Syntrophaceae bacterium UBA1163 | reverse complement strand
CAATACTTTTTTGGTAAGATATGAGTGTAGCAATCAATCTTTCTGCTGGACATATTGCTTTACCTCCTCCTCAGATAAGGTTAGAAAGAGCCACCATATCGTAACTCGTCAGCAATCATAGACACCGGAGAGGCAAGAATGCATTCTCTGAGGACCGAATTGTATGCAACTTTTGTGCCGATCAAAAAACACAAGTTAAAATCTATCGCTATATTATATTTTTCTTGCTACAATAGGAACGTGTCTATTTTTTGGACACAATAAGCAGAAAGGAGAAACTATTTGATGAGCCGAATCAACATTATTCTGGAGGTGTTGGATGAGGCCGGGCTAACTCCCCTCATTGCCCGAGCGTTAAGATTTGTTTTAAGAAACCCCTATGATAGCCTCATTGTGGTGGACAAAGATGGAAGGGTAGAATTCATGGACAGAGGCTCAGCAAAACTTTTCGGATTGGACTCCGGCGGCATAAGAGGCGCTCGCTTCCAAGATTTATTCCCGGACTCAAGTCTACCCAGGGTCTTAGAAACGGGTATCCCTATTGTGGGAAGAGTTTTCGAAATAATGGGGCGCAGCGGGATCGGCTCCGCTTATCCGATTATTGCGGACGGCAAAATAATTGGTGGCCTCTCGCGGCTTACACGCTATTCCCTGGAAGAAGTACAGAATCTAAACAGGGAGATAAGTAGGTTAAAGAAACAGGTTCTGTATTTTAAGGAAAAGGTCCAGAACGAATATGATGCCATACATGTCTTCGACGATATCCTTGGCACAAGTTTTTTAATCAGGGATTCCGTAGAGACAGCAAAAAAAATATCTTTAATAAACAGCGACGCACTGATAACTGGAGAGAGTGGGACAGGTAAAGAATTGTTCGCGCAGGGCATCCACAATTTCAATAGCAGTGATAAACCGTTCGTGAAGGTCAATTGTCCCGCCATTCCTTTTGACTTGGCAGAATCGGAATTATTTGGTTACGAAAAAGGGACGTTTTCTGGTGCCCTGACATCCGGGAAGATAGGAAAATTTGAAGCCGCGAACAAGGGCACGATATTCCTGGACGAGATATCGTCCCTACCGCTTTCGATTCAAGCAAAGCTGCTAAGGGTTGTGCAAGAACGAGAACTGGAAAAACTGGGCAGTACTAAAGCAAAGAAGATAACCTTTAGGCTTATCGCTGCGACAAATAAAGATCTAAGAATCCTGGTAGAACAGGGAAAATTTCGGGATGATCTGTATTACAGAATAGCGAAAGCGATCATCCGTGTCCCTTCCCTCAGAGAGCGAAGAGAAGATATCCCTATATACCTGAATCATTATTTGAAAAAGCTGAACTTGGCATTTCAGAGGGAAATCGAAGGGGTAACGGACAAGGCAATGCTCGCCTTCATGGACTATGACTGGCCCGGAAACGTGAGGGAATTAATCAATATATTGGAACAAACCATACTTAAAGCCTGGAATAATAAGAAAATTGACGGAGAATGCTTACCGAACGAGCTTCTTTCAGTTGTCTCCCAATCAAAAAAAACGAAACCGGCACCTTATAACAGCGTCAGAGAAAAAATAGTAGATCAAGAAAGACGACTCATCATGGCCGGATTAAAAAGTATGCATGGTAATAAAAAGGAAACAGCACGATTCCTGGGTATGCCAAGGTCCTCTCTCTACAAGAAGATGAAAAAATATAACATTAAGATCTAAAGTGAAGGAAAATTTTCTCCGAAGCGGTTCAATAGTGGACACAATCCTTTGCGGTGAATCGTATCTTTTCTTAGTGATACCAGGATCTTGTACATTCTCATGTCACATGAGAATGTACACATCGTGGACACGCAGGGTCATGGAAATCGGTGTCTCTCTCCCACGCGGTCGATAGTGGTCACAAGCTTAATTTACGGCTAATCGTAACTTTCCTTCATTATAACGAGTGGTCCATTTATCCGGGGACATGTCCATTTTGTAGACACGCACGTCTATGGCGCGAATGAGACAGTCCCTTTATTCGCATGATCAGAAGTCTCCGAAGAATCACTACGTGTCGGAAATACAGGGACAAAAGAACCTGCGAGGGTCACCCGT
Source organism: Syntrophaceae bacterium UBA1163 (assembly GCA_002311635.1). Lineage (GTDB taxonomy): Bacteria > Desulfobacterota > BSN033 > BSN033 > UBA1163 > UBA1163. Next base: position 3,599 of record DBZJ01000050.1, on the reverse strand, counting down.
TTCAGGGAACAGGGACCCTTCGGGACTGTCGGAGGACGCGCCTCATGGCCCGAGCTCCAGACGGCTCGATCCCGAGAAGGTTCGTGCCGTCGTGGAAGCCACCCTGCATACCATCCCCAAAGATGCGACCCGGTGGTCGACACGAACCATGGCGAAAGTGCAGGGCATCAGCCATGCAACTATACAGCGTATCTGGGATACTCACGGATTGCAGCCCCATCGCGTGGAAACCTTCAAATTATCCAAAGACAAGCGGTTCGTAGAAAAACTCACCGATGTGGTCGGCGTCTATTTAAACCTGCCGGACAAAGCGGTGATACTCTGCGTGGATGAAAAATCCCAGGTGCAGGCATTGGACAGAACGCAGCCGGGGTTGCCGATGAAAAAGGGACGCTGCGGGACAATGACCCACGACTCCAAAAGAAACGGCACTACTTGTCTTTTTGCCGCCCTCAATGTTCCTTTTCAAGTATCTGCTCTACCTTCTTAGTCCAGACAAAGGGTTTAGAGTCCTCGTTCTTATAACGAATATATTCCTCTATGGCAGCCACAAGCTCCTGTACGCTTTTGAAGATTCCCCTGCGAATACGTTTGCGTGTGATCTCCCCGAACCAGCGTTCCACTAAATTAAGCCGGGAAGAACTCGTGGGTGTAAAGTGAAGGTTGAAGCGGGGATGTTTTTCAAGCCATGCCTTTACACTGGGGTGATTGTGAGTCCCGTCGTTGTCGAGGATCATATGGATATCGAGACCCTTGGGTATTTCCCGGTCTACGGTGCGCAGGAACTTAAGGAACTCCGTATTCCTGCGGCGGGGGGTAGCAGGACCCGATGACTTTCCCTTTCAGGAATTGTTGTGTTATTGAAACACCGCACGAGGAACGGCGTAGGGTCTTTCCGTCAATGGCGATAATTCCTTTCGTGACCGCCTGTATGGCCGCCTCCACCCAGCCGAGAAAGGTCTGCTGGAATTCTTTGGGATTCGTGCTCGCAAAGATCCGGGCAAAGGTGTCGTGAGCGGGAATGCCGTGGGGGAGCTCCAGAAACTGCCGGAACCACTTCCTCTTGGTATGACCGAACTCCTCAATCTCCTCCCATGTATCGGCGCAGCAGATCACCGCGGCCAGTGCTATGGTGACAATATCAATGAGTTTGTGTCGTTTATTCGACTTCCGAGGTTCAGTAAGGTCCGAAAGGAAGTCCCCGATTGAGTTCCTGGTGTCCATGTATACCTCCATCTGAGAACGTTAATAATTTCAGGTTGTGAGCGACGAGGTTTTTACCCCCATAACCGTCGGCAGTAGACCCTCCCGTTGGTCGCCGGCTTTGAGCCTGGTGATGGCTCCGGCCGGCCGCACACCTGTGAGATGAAAACCCTCTCTATAGGCCCGGCGTCAAAGACTCTCAAAAGCCGCTATCATAGCAGGAGCCGTATGAAAGTGCGGGGCAACGGGTGAGAGCGCACCCGGATCTTGCACTTTTCTCTTGCAAGAACTCGCCTATTGGGGGAAGATGAAGCATATCATCACGAGTCTCGATTCACCCCACATGGAGTACCCGATGGAGGAAACCCTATAGGGGACGCAAAAAGCCACAGAAGTCCGGAAATGTTGAACACTGCTTGTCGGGTGAGACAGGCTCTTCCCGAATCTCAAATCGATGTCTGAAAGGGGTAAGGCTCATTCTTTCGTCGGTTTTGGGGGTGTGCAGGCCGTCAGAAATGAGGGCGAATTGAGCGTCGCCTATACAGGTAGAGAGTACATGTACCATCAAATGTCTAGATATTTATGCTAGTTAGGTGATTTCCAAATGCTACTTGCCCTGGGTCAAACCGTCATTCTCTCCTGAATGTCATCCATGGCACATTCATTGCATCAATTGTAGACAATATTATCGGGGGGAAAGCGATTATGACCGTAGCTGGTGGCATACTTCTCCTGGCGCCATTACAAACTGCGTCAGCGAAATGGTTGCTGCAAGGGGACGGTTGTTCTCCCTTTTTCTATCGCGACCAATGGCGAAAACGACGAGATTAACCCCGAAAAGCCGCTGGGAATACGGAATGGTGCAAAATCTTATCTTTAGCGAGGGACCACATGATAAGGGGAAATAAGTCGTCTGTCTTAACAAATGTTCGAGTCTTGGATTTGTCTCGGTTTTTAGCCGGACCGCTATGTGGAATGCTGTTGGCTGACATGGGTGCAGAGGTTATAAGGGTGGAGCCAATAGGGGGTGGGGTGGATAGAACGTGGGCCATATTAGGTCCAGACGGTGAGACCCTCACGTTTAAGATTCTGGGGCGGAATAAGAAATGTATTACGTTAAACCTATCCACCGAGAGGGGAAAGGCAATTTTCCATGATCTTGTTAAGAATTCGGATGTGGTCCTCCATAATTTTCCGCCTGGAACGACCTTAGCCAGTGAACTCAGCTATGAAAAATTAAGGAAGGTAAAGCCTTCAATTATTGTGTCTGCTCTTTCGGGTTACGGTTTAGATGGACCAGATGCTGAAGAGATTTGTTTTGATTTTGTGACTCAGGCCAGAGCAGGAGCGATGGTACTGAATGGGTTTCCTGGTTCCCCTCCGTTAAAAACGACCGTTCCTTATGTCGATTGCAGCTCGGGGATAGCAAATGCATTAGGTATTATGTTGGCGCTTTATCACAGGGAAAAGACAGGCGAAGGCCAGTTTGTCGGGACCGCCCTGTTTGATATGGCTTCTTACATCACTCAGCACGCAGGTGCGCTCATATACTTCACGGTATATGGTGAAACACGAACGCAAGTTGGTAATTGTGGTTTTGGGAGCTACATGAACTGCCTTAAGGCTAAGGATGGCTGGGTAATGTTTGTTACAGCTAGCAACGATATTTGGAAAAGATTTACAAAGGCTATCGGTAAAGAAGAACTAAATGACGATCCCAGATTCAAAAATGACATGGTTCGCGCCCTGAACGCACCGCTTATTGACCCGATAGTTCAGGAATGGGCTGACGAGAAAACAAGTGACGAGATAATGAAAACGCTCCAGGCTGCCCGTGTGGCCTGTGCCAGAGTAAATACCGCAGACCGTTTGTTGAATGACCCTCAATCAGTGGCAAGCGGGATGGTAGTTCATGTTAACTATCCGGACATCGGTGAAGTCCCCATACCCGGAGTTCCTGTGAAGCTCTCCCGGACTCCAGGGTCCATCAGGAGCCTGGCCCCTAAACTGGGTGAGCACAATGAAGAAATCTATTCCGGTCTTCTGGGGCTCAATGGAACAGAACTTTCTCAGTTACGCAAAGAAAAAATCATTTAAGGTGCCGACGATGAAGAGTGGGCTCACAGAGATTAAGCTGCGGGGATTTGGCGGCCAGGGTGTTGTCATGGCGGTAGAAATCCTCGCAGCCATCATGTCTAAGGCAGGTTACGAGATCCAGTCGTTCTCTCAGTATGGGGCTGAAAGACGGGGTGGTCAGGTGGAGAGTTATCTCCGGATATCAAAGGGGCCGATTGTCAACCATTCCAGGATCTATGAGGCCGATTATCTTGTCCTTACAAGCAAAGCACTCTTCAAAGAGGCTCAGATCATCCCGAACATAAAAGAGGGGGGCACTC
>DBZJ01000128.1 GCA_002311635.1 Syntrophaceae bacterium UBA1163 | reverse complement strand
CGCAGGCAAAGATCGAAGAGATCAAGGCTACGGGAGCGGATATGGTGATCACGGCCTGCCAACAGTGCATCCGCACCATCCAGACTACAGCCCGAAGAAAAAAGATTCCGATGATTGTGTTGGATATCGTAGAGTTTGTATTAAGAAATATGAATGGATAGAGGTGATGCCTTTGCCGCGGTCGCAGGAGCCTTCGAGCGTGTTCTTTTTTGTTGCATCTGCTCATACTTGTTGGTAATATTTTATAGACATGTGAGACGCTGCCTGCCGGTAGGCAGGGACACGGGCACGTCATTCTTAGTCAAAGGATGGAAAAGATGAAGAAAAAAGAGTCCGAGCTATTTAAGCCACTGGTAGCGACGGCGGAGAAGTATCTTAGGGATTATTGTGACGGAAAACAGGTGGACGATGATAAGGCCAAGATCTTTTTGAGGGTACTTTCTCTCTATCGCAGAATATTAAAAGTTGAAAAGGAGAGAGACCAGATAAAATCTGAGTGGGGGAAACTAATAGCTCGTGTGACGGAGCTCAAAAAGATGACAACGGGCAAGGCGAAAAAGAAACGTAAACTTCCCAAGTAGGCTTGGCTCCCTTTACCTCGGTACAAATCACCCGCCCGCCGCCAAGGGATTCAATAATTTAGTGCCGTTGATTGGCGGTAACTCCTGTTCCAATTCTTGAAACACCCTTTCTGCTTTCACAACGGGTAATGGTTGTCAAAAATCATTCTGTCCTTGACAAAATGTCGCTTCCAGTCAGGGACTCCTTCAATCCGAATCCAACATATCCAATTTAAATTAGCCATTAAGCGTCATACGGTTATGCGATGAGCGTGCTCAGAGCTTTCGTAGGCATACTTATTGCTGGTAGATGAGCGAAATGAGGATTGGGCTGCAGTAGGAAAAGGTCGGAGAGCGCCAATATTCGAAGCGTTTGGTGATTGTGGAACTCAGGGCAAACAGAGCTGAAAATTCCTTTTTCGAAATCCGTTATTACCGGAAAACGGTCAAGGTAACCACTTTTTCGATACTGGTGATAACGTTCCTACTTATCATCCTGCTCGCCCGTCTCATCTCTTCCCTGTTTGTTGTTCTTGAATACGTTTTCCAATTATTGAAAAAAATAAGACTCATAGAGGCACAAAATAAGAAAACCAGGCCCCGTTCCGGGATCGTCGGTTATCAAAGGAGAAGGTATCCCCGGTTCGATGTGGATTTGCCGCTCGAATATGACGAAGTCAACTCATTGATCACCCATCATGCCCGGGCATTGAATCTCAGTGAAGGGGGGATGCTGATCCGTTCTCCTGAGCAGTTGGAGATTGGCCGGCAGATGAAGTCGAAACTCTCCTTCCCGTTGGGCTCTGAGATGAACAGTATCGAAATGCAGGGTGAGGTGGTTTGGACGAAGACCTCCTTGAACGGAGCATGGCGTGATTACCGATCCGGAGTGAGATTTCTTGGTACCTTGCCGAAGGATAAGGCTAAATTGACCCATCTCTTGATAAGTCTTTCCGAATAATTGCCATCTGCTTATGCGTGTGGTTATTGAAAGAAATACTTGAGAGTAGAGTTGTTATCTTGAAAACATTGCCTGTCATTCAATAGGTTAGTTTTTTATGGAACTGTTCGGACAATGCCAAGCTCTTTTTCTAAAGCTGCAAAAAGTTTGCTGTAGAAATCCTTGTCTTCTATTGTCCTTTCTTCTTGCTTTACCTTCGTAGCTTCACTTCCGGTAGGGACCAATCCAAGGAGTGTCCTCTCGGTTTTGACTCTGACCTTTTCTACATGCTGGGTGACGCTGGCATAAACGGTAGACTTGTCTCTACCCGCAGCTATAACATTTGCATTAATAGTAACAACGATGGTATCCTTGCCATCCTCGAAGTATCTTGCTGCTGTAAACGATCTTGCCTGCAAGTCTTCCCTTTCAATCCTGAAGTTCTGGCTTAATACTGCCCTTTTGCTAGCGATATAGCAGTCATCAGGCAAGACATTAAAGGTTTTCACATTGGGACTATTTTCGTCATTAAAAACATCCTTGTAACCGCTGGTGGCACATCCTGTAATTAGCACAGCCATAAGAAACATGGTTAATACTGCCCGTTCCCGGTTTGTCTCTTTTCATTTCGTTTCCCCTTTCTGCGCCCGCGCTGAGCAGCCGTGTCGATTTTTTTCACTAAGGCCATTATTTTGGCACTGTGTCTTTCCGGATTTTGCATAAGGTGTGCCAGAGGCCAAGTCTGCACCTTTTGTCTGAGTAACTCTCGAATTCTCAATAAAAATTCAAATTTTAAAAGATTCCTAATTTAAAAATCTCCTTCGGGTAAAGTTCAATTTTGTCAAGACTGGAAGAAATTTTTGTGCGTTTCTCCGTTCCACCCTTTCCCTCTATCCCGTCGGGGAGAGGGCGTGGTGAGGAGGGGAAAATTAGTGACATGGAAAGAAAATACCACGCCTGTATTAGTTATTTTGTCAACGGGGATCGCCAAATACCACCTGAAAGGTTGTATGAGAGAAGGATTATTGAGAATCACAAGTTTACGAGTATCTTTCAGAAATACAAAAGGCAGAACCATCTCTAGCCCTGCCTTCATTCTTATCTAATGCTTTGGATAAAGATTTATTTCCTGAATCTTCATCAAGCGTCAAATAGAGCAGAGGCGGAACAATAAGATCACAATCTGCTGCATCCAGAGTGGACCTATTCAGAAAACGGCAACTAAAATGTGTAGGCGTCGTAAACGACTGCATTACCTAAGCGCATCGCAATAGCGAGAGCCATGGCCCTGTTTAGCCAAGCATATTTCGGTGAGGCTGTTTCAAATCCCATAGATATCCGAAAATAGTAAAGGTTAGGGTTGACAACCTCGCCCTTAGCTACCTTTGCCATGACGTCAGGGGGACCATAACGATACCCCTTCGTCTGAAGATAGATTAATGCGCCGTCGTCGGTCTGGAGTAAGTATCGGGTGTCGATGATCGCCAGACCATCCTTCGTTACAATCTGCCAGTCGGCACCGTTATTGAGGATCACACCCTTAATTTTTGGGCCCTCAAACTTCCCACCCGTTATGGGAATGATTCGCCGCTTGCCAAGGTCTGATGTCTGGCCTAGCTCCCATATTGGCGCAATTAAATCAACATACCAGCGGCCCAGGTATTCGAGCTTCGGATTCGGAGGCTCGAAACCCTTGGTGTCAGCAATAGTTTTTGGGGCCTGCTGTGCCGTACATATCTCTGGAACCGCAATTACCACCAAAGCCAATGCAACGATCATCCATGTCTTCATAGTCCTTCCCTCCTTTTGCTTGTGATTACAGTATGCTGTTCTCTACCCTCGCTGGACAATCGATTTTCCACCTCCCTTCTGTCTCACGATATTTTATTGCGCAACACCAATAGGAATAATAAGCATCATTCCAATTTCAAAGGGTTGAAATTAGATAGGAAAGGTTGATTTGAAAGCTTATATACTGATAAAAGGTTACTAATTTTGGATGGAAACGTCAACAGGACCTGGCGACATATCACAAACGTATAACGGAAAAGTCGCCGCTTCAATACGAACAACTTCGGATTCTCGTGAATCCAAAGAAAAAGCTTGACAAATACATATATAGGTGTATAAGGGTATACACGTTCTAAAAAGGGGGGGAGGGGAATGATAACCAAGATAAGAACCAACATCTTTCTAACCAGGGTTCAACAAAAGAAGCTTAGGACATTATCAAAGAAAACCGGGGCCCCGGTAGCTGCTCACGTGAGAAGGGCCATTGACGAGTATTTTGGGAGGTTTGAAAAGAAGAAGAGAAGGTGAAATTTGATGAAAGAGAGTGTAATGGTTTTTGTATTGATTATAACTTTATTGTGTAGGTGCGCCTCGCAGTCAATTAAAAAGGAGTGTAGGAGTTCATGTTATCAAACTTGGTAAGAGCAAGTGCAGGACACGAGTCAGGACGGGAAAGGCGTTTGGAGACATAAGGCGGACTTTAGAGAATGCTGGAAATATGAGTATATGCGGTGCTGTAAAGAAAAGGCAGTAGAACCGTAGCAGATTAAGACAAGTGAAGAGGAGGTACCCTGAGTGAAATCCTTATCAGTTAAGTTTGGAATTGTCAGTGTAGTTGTCGGACTTGCTATCTTCGGCTATGCGAAAGTGTGGGGAGCGGATTGGAAGCGATTTGCGGAGACGGATTTGTATGAATGTTTCTATGATGCAGAGGATACGGCTCCCTCGTCAGAAAACATTGTGGATGTATGGACGAAATTGGAATACACAGAGAAAGGTGTAAACGGGATTGTGACGAAGTTTGGAAAACATTATGCACATTTGAGTTATTCATTGGAATTGTGGGAAGTCAATTGTGCGGAAAAGAAGGATCGTATTTTATCGATTACCGAATATTCCTCAGAAGGAAAAATATTATACGCTGATTCGGCTGAAGAGAAACTCCCCCCTTGGAAAATTATCCCCCGACAATCTGTTGATGAGAGTCTATACAAAGCAGTATGTAAATAAAAGGGAAAAGCTTACTCTAAATCCATCTGGAAGGGAATAGGGTAATCTCCTGTGAAGCAGGCATAGCAGAAGGATTCGGCATCCTCCCTCATGCATTTTTTTAAACCCTCCAAACTTAAATAGTGTAAAGAACTTGCATTAATAAACTTCTGAATCTCCTTGATCTTGTGCGAGGAGGCAATCAGCTCCGATCTTTTCGGCGTATCAATGCCGAAGAAACAAGGGTCGGTGATGGGCGGAGAGCTGATTCTGACATGAACCTCTTTGGCGCCGGCATTTCGAAACATCTTATTGATCTTTCGGCTGGTGGTCGCACGGACGATGGAGTCGTCCACGGTGATAATCCTCTTGCCCTTTAACAATTCTTTTACCGGGTTCAGTTTGATTTTTACGCCGAAATGCCGGATCTGCTGTTCGGGTTCGATGAACGTCCGCCCGACATAATGGTTTCTGATCATCCCGAGTTCCATGGGGATTTTCGATTCGGCCACGAAGCCCACCGTGGCCGGAAATCCGGAATCCGGAATAGGGACGACCATATCCACCTCCGCGGGCGATTCCTTGGCAAGTTGGACTCCAAACGCTTTTCTGACCTCATAGACGTTTCTGTTGAAAAGAAAACTGTCCGGCCTGGCGAAGTAGATGAACTCAAAGATGCACTGATGACGCGGCTTGTGTGGAAAAGGCCTGAAAGACTTTATTCCATCTTCATTGATAAGGAGAACCTCTCCGGGTTCGATCTCCCTCAAGAACTTGGCGCCGATAAGGTCGAAAGCACATGTCTCAGAGGCGACCACAGGTGCATCCTTAATCTGACCGAGAACTAAGGGCCTGAAGCCAAAAGGATCCCTGGCGGCAATCATTTCCTTCTCGGTCAAAATAAGCACAGAGTAGGCCCCTTCGACCTGTTTGAGCGCATGGACGGTTCGCTCCAAAAAGCTTTTTTCCTTGGACCGGGCAATGAGGTGAACGATGACCTCCGTGTCCATGTTCGACTGGAAAATGGATCCTTTGGATTCGAGTTCGGTATGGATGAGAGGGGCATTGGACAAATTTCCATTGTGGGCAATTGCGAGACTACCCTTATAGTAATCCACCACGAAAGGCTGTGCGTTCTTGAGTTCGCTCGATCCAGCGGTGGAATAACGGACATGACCAATGGCACTTTTCCCGGAGAGTCTCTTCAGGATTTCCTTGGTGAAGACTTCAGATACCAATCCCATCTGGCGGTAGTGATGGAGCTGCCGATTATCCGATGAGACGATTCCGGCACTCTCCTGTCCGCGATGCTGAAGGGCATAGAGGCCCAGATAGGCAAGATTGGACGCCTCAAGGTGGTCATAAATTCCAAAAATACCGCACATTGCTTCTCCAAACGCACTGCGCAGAGCGCATGGCGCATAGCGTTAAATTCCAAATTTCAATTTCCAAATCCCAGACAAATTTCAATCTCAAATGACCAAAGTTTCTTGTTCAGAATTTCGGTAATTGTAGTTTATTTGTTATTGGGTGCTTGGAATTCGTTGCTTTTTCTTTCCGCTATGCGCTGTGCCCTATGCCGTATTCTCATCGTCGTAGCCTTTCGGGTGTTTTCTGTGCCAATCATAAGCTGTTTTAACGATCGTTTCCAGGTCGGGGTATCTGGGAATCCATCCCAACTCATGTCTCATCTTCTGCGAACTGGCCACCAGCCGGGCAGGGTCCCCTGGTCTCCTTGGTGACTCGACGGTCGCTATGTTTCGCCCGGTCACTTTTTTCACCGTATCAACCACATCTCTCACGGAATACCCATTCCCATTCCCCAGATTATAAATGCCGGAAATTTTCCCTTGATCTAATTTCCGAAGAGCTAAGATATGGGCATGGGCAAGATCAGTGACATGAATATAGTCACGGATGCAGGTTCCATCCGGAGTTTCATAGTCCGTTCCAAAAATAGGAACTGAAGTCGTGTCCAAAGCTGCCTTGATCACCAGGGGTATCAAATGGGTTTCTCGAGAATGATCCTCTCCAAGTTCACCTTCCGGGTCGGCTCCTGCTGCATTGAAGTACCTGAGAGAGATAAAATTCAATTTACCGCCATCATGAAAAGCCTGGAGTACTTTTTCAATGATCCATTTGGTCTCACCATAAGGGTTTGTCGGGGCGCAAGGATGCCCCTCTGAGATTGGCATTTCTTCAGGCTCGCCATAGACTGCGGCAGAGGAAGAAAAAACAATTTGTTTTACATAAAATTGTTCCATAATCTCGATTAGTTTCAAACTATTCTTCACATTATTGTTGAAGTATTTTAACGGATCCTGAACGGATTCTCCAACCAAACAATCTGCTGCAAAATGCATCACCGCATCGACGGAATTGGCTTGAAACACCTCTGCAAGTTTTCTTTGATCAGATAGGTCCCCTTCTATGAAGAGAGCATTTTCAATTGCTTTTCGATGGCCGGTTTGGAGATTATCAAAGACGATAGGCTTGTGATTTTGATGCACAAGTTCCTTGACTACATGGCTTCCAATGTATCCTGCCCCCCCTGTGACAAGAATCGTTGGCATTTAATCTTTTTATAAGGGATTCCAGACACATTTGTCAATGAGACAGGCCCCTTCATATCTCTTTCAAGCGGACATTTGAAGGGGATTTCTCGGTGGTTTCTGAAATATCTTTCAAATACTTTGAAATTTTCTCCATTTCATCAGATTGATAGTCAGGGATCTTTGTGCTTCCATATTTTTCATATTCATCCAGAACGAATTTGACTGTAATGTTTTCAATCGTACGTCCCGGTTGAAAGGCGACCTCGCTCTTGATTCCTTTTACTGTCTCAACCACCAGACCCACATCGCTTAATTCATGGAGGAACTGCCGAACAAGTCGAACCGGGATCTCCAATACATGGGCAATCTGACTGGCACTTAAAGGTTTTTCTCCCAGAGAAAACTTCTTGGTGACAAGGTGAAAGATCCTGAGCATGAGAAGCTTTTTCGATGAAACACTTATTCGGGAATAGTCCGGATGGAAGCCGAATGTTTCATAATGCTCATTGGCATAAGCGATTTCCGCACCGAAAAGGACGATCATCCAGCTCATTTGAAGCATTCCCAAGAAAAGGGGCAGGGCCGCGAAACTCCCGTAAATGGCCCCATAACTTGTTACCCCAATCTGGAATTTAATATATATCCATTGAACGATTTGGGTAATCGTCCCTGCAACGATCCCTCCCAAAATGGCTGACCTGACCGGAATCCGGGTGTTTGGCATGATCAGGTAGAGCATCGTTAGGAGCGTCCAGATGGATACATAGGGGAGTAGATTCAACAGGAGAAAAATAACCTTTCCGAGAACTCCCAGGAAGGCGATTTTGTTGACGATCACTTTCACTCGACTTGCCACAAGGACTGTCGCGCTGCTGGAAATGATCAGGAGAACAGGGCCTAAGACCATCACTGCAATATAATCACTAAATTTTCTCACCAGTGTCCTGGATTTTTTTACTTCCCAGATCTCATTCAATGAGTCTTCAATTTTCCCCAGGATCGATATCACTGTCCAGAATAGCAATACCACACCGATGCCGGTAATTAAGCCTCCCTTTGCCTGTTCAAGAAGTTTGTGAGAAAATGTAATAATTTGATTGGTGACATCCGATTGCCAGTTTGCATTTTCTGCAATTTGGAGGATTTTTTTTTCGATGAGTTTCTCAAGACCAAAGCCTTTTGCGACCGCAAAGGCCACGGCGACCACCGGAACAATATTGAGTAACGAATAATAGGTCAGAACCGAAGCGGTCTTCTGACATTGATCCCTCATAAATCCTCGCAATGCCAAAAGAATAATGCGTAAGTATTTAAAGAAGAAGGCTTCTGTAGGTGAGAGGCCCTTTAATTGGATTTCCCAAATACCGGTCTTAAAGAAGGTGAGGATGCGTGATACCATAGGAACTCTCCCTTTCAATTTTGGCAAGCTTTGCTGGAGTTTATCCCGATGGAAATCGGGGCAGGTATGACCAAAAGGCCCGAAATGATTTCTTCGGAAACCTGTTAGACCTACCTTCAACCTGCCTTCAACTCAGAAGTGCAGTTTGGACAGCGCGTCGCCTGAATCGGGATCTTTGAAAAACAGTAAGCACACTCTTTCGTGGCTGGGCCCGGAGGTGGAGTCTCCTCCTGGCGCCTCATTTTATTAATAGTCCGAACAAGCAGAAACACCGCAAAGGCGACAATGAGAAAGCTAATGATGGTGTTAATAAAGACACCATAGTTCATGGTCACCGCACCAGCCGCTTTCGCTGCGGCAACCGATGCATAGGGCCCGACCACCTTGCCTTCCTTAAGCACCGCGAAGAAGTTGGTGAAATCGATGTTTCCGAAAAGTAGACCAATGGGTGGCATGATCACATCCTGGACAAGCGAGTTGACGGTGGTGACAAAGGCTGCACCAATGATGATTCCAACGGCCATGTCCACAACATTCCCCCGAATTGCAAATTCTTTGAATTCCTTTAACATCGCTGGCTCCTCCTCTCCGCAGTAAGACTCTGATGGGCTGTCTCCGGATTATTTAAGCTTAAAATCAACACGGCTATCCTTGACCTTTTCCTTCTTTTCGGGTCCAAGAGACTTAGGCTCAAGAATAAACATTCTCTCCGGTTCAACCTGCCCGGATTTGAGGATGGCGTCTTTGACCTTCATGGCCCGTTGAGATGCGAGGTTCCTCAGGTCCCCCTCCTTGATCTCGATATGGGTAAGCATCAATTTTTCCGTTTCCGGAACAGGCAAGTCCTTCGCCATTCCAAGAAAATTGCTTGGTTTGGGAAATTTTTCCTCCTTATACGCCATTTTCAAGTACTTCTCGTATTCGGCAGGTTCGATTTTAACCTCATCTACTGCAATGGCAGGTTGTCCATTCTTAACCATTTCTTTTAATTTCTGCGCCTTTAATTTCTTATTGAACAGATACTGTATCAATCCGTCCTTGTCTTTTTCGAGATCGACGTGACCTTCGATATCCAGCTTGAGGGCAGGCCGATCGTGAAGAGCCTTCACCAGGGTATCAATTTTTTTCATATTCTGTTCTGCGATCACGGTACTCCCGTAATCGAATTCTACGAAACTCAGTTCTTCTCCGCCCCCGAACAGAGCTCCAAGGAGTGAAAAAGGCGATGTGGCAGCCTTCGCGAGCAGATTGATGAGTATCTTCAAGATGATGCCCCAAACGCTAAATTTGGGGTCATCCAGGCTGCCTGTCACGGGGATATCCAGTTTGATTTCTCCTGTTCGGTCTTTAAGAAGGGCAATGGCAAGTTTAACCGGCAACTTCGTCGCATGAGGACTTTCTACTTTATCCCCCAAGGTCAGTTGGTTCAGATGGATGTAATTTTGAGATTCAAGTTTCTTCTTGACGATGAGATACTTAAGGTCAAGGGAGAGTTGTCCTTTCTCGACGGTGTACCCGACGTATTTCCCGGCATAGGGGGTCGTAGGGCTGAGTTCCATATCTTTAAACCTAACTTTTAGGTCCACATAGAGGTCCTCTTTCAGAGGATTGATTTTTCCAGTAATTTCCAGAGGGGCATGATCATCGAGCTTTCCCCGGAGGTCGACATCTGCTAAAGTGGTTTCTTCTGAAGAGAGCCCGGATACTCTTCCTCCTATTTCAGTTAGTCTTGTAGAATACTCTGGGTTCACGGATCTGTCAGAAAAGTCGATTCTTCCTCCTTGTAGCGTAATCGTTCCTATTTTGATATTTTTTGAAGATTCTTTTGGCGAAAGGGGTACCTTCTTCTGGGCCGAAGTGGTAGTTTTCTCCTGTGTTACGGGAGGGGATGGAGTTTCTATCTTGGGCTCACCCTTTTCAAGGATTTCTTGAAGGTTGAGGGTCCCACCAGCGTTCATGATCACCCGGGAATAGAAATTCGTCAGCGAGATTCCTTTGATGTCCGTCAAGAAAGGGTTGGTCCCGACGTTGAGACCATTGAAAGAAAGAGATTCCCATTTCAGGAAATCCTCGGCATTGGCCTTATCGATCGAAGCGAAATTGGATAATGCAGCATTCCCTCTGTAGTTGATTTTAAACCCTTGATTACCCGCGCTCCCCAACAAAAGGTTGCCTGTTGTCGAGAAGGCCCCACTTGTAACGGTTATCTTTACTTTGTCAGCCCAATAGGATTGGAATGAGCCGATCTCAATACCCTTCAGGTCCATTTTCAGTTCTGCTGAGATAGGATCAATGCCGATCGATCCGGTGGTGGAAATCGTTCCCTTTTTGTTCAAAAGGAGAGAAAGAGAAAGTTTGCCCTTACTGTTTTTAGCAGTCGAGATCTTTTCTACTTTCAGGTCGAGGTTTTTGGCAGTCATGGTGACAGGCTCAGAAGGCGTGAAGTCAGAAAAAGAGATTTTGCCTCCAGTCATTTGTATCTCATCGATGTCCAAAGAGAAAGGTGCTGAGTCCGTGACTTTTTCAGGGACAGGTTTCGTCTTCTCCTCCTGCAAAAGGGATGAGACATTGAGCCTCCCTTTTTGATCACGCCGTATTTCTAATTCGGGGGATTGGATGGAAACTTTTGATAGATGGATGATCTTGGAGAGAGGTTCTGACGGAGCGATGGAGATATCAAATAGCGGAAGCCTCAAGAGGGGCTTTTTCTGCCCATCGTCCACGGCTATCTTTTTCAAGGAGACATTTCCTGAGACAGTAATGGAAGGCTTCTTATCCTTGGCTTCAATGAAAGAAATTTTTACCTTCGTATCCAGAAATGCTGAGACGATCTTAAAATTCATTTTCGTCGGAGCATAGGCAAGATAATAAGGGATGTCAAGATCGTTGATTGTGATATCAAAGGAGCTTTCACGCGAATCGGCGAAAGGCTTTGTTTGTCCCAGGATGGTATAAAGGGTTCCGTTAATCTTGGCTGAGAAATGGGGCTGGACGTATCTTTCGATATAGTAAGGAAAATTCGATAGAAAGGGGACGCCGATGTTCAATTCTCTGACAGCATGTTTTATCCGTTCGGGTTCGTCCGAGAAATCAATACTCCCATTTTCTATTTTAATGTTGTTCAGTGAAAACCGGAGGGGTTTGGATTTCTCCTTCTCCGGGGGCGCCGATTCCTTTTTTTCCATCAGATCGGAGAAATTATAAGATTTGTCCGCACGGCGGACGATTTTAATATAGGGGTTGGTCAAGCGAACCTCCTTAAGGATGAGAGCCATCTTAGGAATAGAAACGCTCTGGAGATTTAAGAAAAACTCATCAAAAGATACAAATGTTTCAGAGCTATCCTTGTCTTTTATCGTTAGACCTCTCACCGCCACCGAAAGGGCGTAAGGATTGATTTTGATCTGGTTGATGGTCACCGAACGATGAAGATTCTCGGAAAGTTTCTTTGTCAAAATAGATTTCAGGATCGGAGGCAGAACAAAAAAGCCAAGGAGGGTAAAGGCGGCAAAGAAGATGATGATGCCGATGAAAATCTTCTTCAAACGGGGCTTCAGCTTATTTTTATAAATCTCCAGTAATTTCTTGACCATAGGCCCACCTCCCTTAAGTAAAGAGTTAGCTCTGTAGGAAGCATCCCCATCATGATCAGTTTACCAAATATTTTAGGATAATCAACAAGATTCTATCGGCCACTGTAATGCCTCACCCTGTGATAGAAACCCACCGACATCACTGTCCCCCTTCCATTCCGAATCTATCTTTAAGCACCTTTAGTGCTTCTTCTCTGTTCTTGATCTCCCCCTCCACTTGCTTATGGCGAATAAAGCTCAGGATTTGTCCTACCTTCGGTCCGGATGAGTATCCCATGGCCATCACATCGTGCCCGGTGATCAAGGGTGGCGGATGGACAATATCCTTTTCCCTGAATAATTCGAGGGTCCGAAGACAGTGTGCTTCTACCACCTCATCATTCTGAACCGATAGGATCCCCCGGCTCGCTTCCTTATCGGCAAGCGAGAGAAGGACGAGTAAAGGGGTCTCATCCCCTATTTGATTGACCAATCTCCTGAAGGCCGTCTCTTTTGTCTCCCGGGACAGGTTCAGGATCCTCATGTGATTCTTGATCAGATGAAGAATTTTGTTTTCCATGAGGTTGGAGAAGCGGAGCCTTTCCATAATCCTCTCTGCGGCTTGAGCGGAGAAAGCTTCGTGGTAGTAGAAGTGAACCCTCCCTTTTTCATCCTTGGAGTAGGTATCCTGTTTGCCGATATCGTGGAAAAGCCCAGCATAGTACAAAGCAAGCCGATCTTCTTGATTCAGCGTGGTCTCCGGGTCGTTCCGGCCGATCCATTCAAAGGCCCATGATATTTTTTCAACAATGAGAAGGGTGTGAGAAAGGGCATCCAGATGGTGGTGTTCGTTTTGACCAAGGCTTGCTAAACCTTTCAATTCCGGGAAAAGGGAGAAGAATAAATTGGACTCATGGAGGAATTTCATTCCAACGGCGGGCTGAGGAGAGAGTAGGATTTGATCCAGTTCCATTCGGATCCGCTCTGCGGGAAGGCTGAGGATCTTCTCTCTCTTGAAGAAAATCTCTTCCTTCAATTCCTTGTCCATGGCAAAGCCTTCGAGGGTGCAGAGGTACCGGATCGCGCGCAGCATTCTCAAGGGGTCGAGGTCGATGGAACGGTTCGAGACGGTGCGGATCAACTTTTTTTCAATATCTTCAAGAGCTCCTTCCACCCAATGAAAAGTCGCATCTTGAAGAGAGAAAGCGACCGAGTTGACGGTGAAGTCTCTCCGACGAAGATCTTTCTCAATCGTTTCCCCCTGCAAAAAAGTGAGATCGATCGACATGCCCTCCTTGATGATTCGATAAGTGATGGTGCCCATCTCTTCCTTCCCCACCTTGAAGAAGTGAAGATGAAGCGCCTCCTCAATCGTTTCAATGAATGGAGAAGCATCCTTCGGCAAGGAGAAATCGTAGTCCTTTGTCCGGGCGCCGAGCAAAAGGTCCCTCAGATAGCCTCCTACCAGGAAAAAGGCAGTGTTCCTCTCCTTTGCCAGTCTCGACAATTCAGATAGGATGGGATCGTTAAGGATCTCTTTCTTCACCTGGTTCAGGTCCATCGTAATGCCTCACTGAAGCTTTGATCAGATTTTCCGATCGGGCAGGAATGTCTTTGAAAATCTTATGAAGCGGATGATCTGAAATCGTAATTGGCAAAGGCAACTTTCCTCAGTCATAGCACAGTCTTTTTATTGTCATAATATTTTTGTAGTTGAGGGACAAGCTGAGGTATCCGCTATAAGATTTTCTCTGACACCCCTGCGCGATCCCCGACTTTCTGCGGTAGAGTGAGGCATTACAGTCCATTCTGGGTACAGTTTGATAACCTCCTTTTTTTATGATAAGTTAGCCAGAGAAGAGCATATTCCATCAAAGGGAACCTGTCAATTGACAAAAACAATCAGGGAAGAGATAGAAGACCGGGAAGAAGAAATTCTTTCCCCTTTTGCGACATTGAGCTCAAAGTCGAAAGGCCGTCAGTTCCCTGAGAAAGAATGTTCCCTCCGCCCAGCGTTTCAACATGACCGGGACCGGATCATCCATTCCAAGTCATTTCGAAGATTAAAACATAAAACACAGGTCTTTCTCATTCCCACGGGTGATCATTACCGGACCCGCTTAACTCATACGCTTGAGGTTTCTCAGATTGCAAGGACGATCGCCCGATCCCTCCGCCTCAACGAGGACCTAACAGAGGCCATCTCATTGGGACACGATCTCGGTCATACCCCATTCGGTCACGCCGGGGAAGATACGCTGAACGAAATTGTTCCCGGCGGATTTAGCCATGCGGACCAAAGCCTGAGGGTTGTGGAAGTCTTGGAAAGAGACGGGAAGGGGTTGAATCTCACGTTTGAGGTAAGAGATGGCATTTTGAAACACAGCAAGGGAAAGGGCGAAATCTTGTGTGAGGATCCCGAAGCCATGGCCTCTACGCCCGAAGGGCAGGTGGTGCGCATTGCGGACATCATCGCTTATATCAATCACGACATCGATGATGCCATTCGGGGAGAAATCATTTCCCCAAAGGATATTCCCGACCACTGTCTAAAATGTCTGGGAAAAACCCATTCCAAACGGATTAATACGATGGTCAATGATATCATCCGGGAAACCCTGCGGTCCCGGAAAGCAAGGCTCTCCATTTCAAAAGAGGTCCTGTCGTCGATTTTGGACCTTCGGGAATTCCTCTGGGAGCATGTGTATGAGAACGAGGCTGTTCATGCCGATTTTCATAAGGCAACAAAAATTTTGAAGGAGCTTTATCGATATCTGGTTGACCACCCGAATTTTTTTTTGACGCTGACAAAAATGGAATCGCTTTACGATTCTTTGGAGCGGTGCGTATGCGACTTTTTGGCGGGCATGACTGACCGTTATGCCTTCAATCTTTATGAAAAAGTTTTTCTCCCCCTCCCCTGGGTCGTTTTATGAAAAAGAAAGATTCTGGGAAGAAGTCGAAAAGCCGTCGTTCATACAAGCGCATTGGGGTGATCATCCTTGGGGCGGGTGGAAGGGATTTTCATAATTTCAACACTTACTTTAGGAAGCATCCCAAGTACCGTGTTCTCGCTTTCACTGCCACCCAAATCCCGTTCATTTCCGATCGAATCTATCCCCGAAAGCTTGCCGGACCTCATTATCCCAAAGGCATTCCGATTTACTCGGAAGAAGAACTTCCTCGATTACTCTCAAAATATCCTGTGGACGAGGCCATCTTTTCGTACAGCGATGTCTCTCATGAAGAAGTGATGGATAAGGCGTCTCTGGTGCTCTCAGAGGGTCCAAATTTCATATTTCTCGGGCCGAAGGAGACAATGCTTAAGAGTCGAGTGCCAGTCATTTCCGTCTGCGCGGTCAGAACAGGCTGCGGCAAGTCGGTCATCACTCGAAAGCTGGCTTCCTTGTTGAAAGAGAGGGGGCTCAAGGCTTCGGTCATCCGTCATCCGATGGCTTACTGCGGGTTCAAGCCGGTCCTCCGATTTTCCGACATGAGGGATGTGGAGGAGGAGACTTGCACCATCGAAGAGAGAGAGGAATTCGAACCTCTCGTTAAGATGGGAATTCCCGTCTTTGCAGGCGTAGATTATGAGCGGGTATTGAGGATGGCCGAGCGGGAATCTCAGGTGATTGTCTGGGACGGGGGAAACAATGATTTCCCGTTTATCAGGCCCGATCTGGAGATTGTCCTCCTAGATGCCTTGAGGCCGGGCCACGAAAAGCGATATTATCCCGGAGAGGTGAATTTTAGGAGGGCTGACGTTCTGATCATTACAAAAGTGAATGAGGGGAGTGAGGAGTCGTTAGAAAAGATTCGAAAAAATATTTCTCTGATGAATCCTACGGCGGAAGTTTTGGAGGCTCCCTCTGTCATTCAGTTGGATTATCCGGAAAGGATCCGGGGCAAAAGGGTATTGGTCGTCGAGGATGGTCCGACTATCACGCATGGCGGGATGCCTGATGGAGCGGGCGCAGCCGCTTCGAGGAAGCTGGCCGCAGAATTAGTCGATCCGAGGCCTTACGCGACAGGTTCCTTGAAAGAGGCCTATGAGAAATATCCCCACATTGGTCGGGTGCTTCCAGCCATGGGTTATTCGGAGCTACAGATTAAGGACCTTGAGGAGACGGTCCGACGATCTGTTTGTGATGCTGTGGTCATTGCTACCCCGATGGATTTGAGAAGAAAGATCCGAATCGATCAACCTGTCGTGAGGGTTGACTATGATTTCAGCGTGGATCTCCAGCCTCTGATCGATCGTTTTGTGGACAAAAGGCTGCGATTTTCTTGACATTCCACGCTGCTTGTGATAGAAAATAACAATTCGAAGAATTGTGATCCGTCTTCTCCCGCCGAAGACAGGAGACCCGAGAGTGGCGAAGGAAATTTTAATTGCTGATTCGGACAAGGCCGATCAGGAAGAATTTCAAAGAATTTTTGGAGCCACCGATTACCGCCTGATCTTTTCGGAAAGCGGGGAGGATGCCCTGCTCCGGGCAAAGCTTCTTAAACCGGATATGATTATTGCTTCGGGGACGGGTCTTCATGAGATGGGGGGATTGGAATTATGCGGAGCTCTTAAAGGGGATCCAGAGTTCAAACACATCCCGTTCATTCTCGTGTCTAGTATTTTTGATGAGATTTCGGATAAGGATCGCAAACGCTTCCAGGCTGATGGGGTGATCTCAAAACCTCTCAGCGAAAATGAGGTTCTGAATTTGGTGGACCACCTGGTGGAAGAAGAGGGGGTCCGAAAGAAGGGGAAGATGGTTTCTGAAAAGCCGGGGGACTTCTTATTGGATGAAGCGGGGGAAGGGGAAGACGAAATCATCGAATTGGTCGATGTCGTGGGAGAACCCGAACCGAGGATGAGCATCGAAAATTTCGTCCCTCCAGAAAAAGAGAAATCCTTTGGGGAAATGACTTCTCTCGAGTCTTGGGAAAGACTGGAATTCAATGAAAAGCCGTTGGAGAAAGAACCTCCGCCTCGACCCGAGAAGGGGAGAGAGGAGATAAACTTCCAATTTAGGAGGATGCCCCCTGCAGAAGCACGGCCCGAGTCCGAGCTCTTTGAGAAGATCGAACTGGAGGAGATTCTCGAGAAGGTGGAGCAACTCAAGCCTTCTTTGGAGCAGGAGTGGCCTTCCGAGAAAGAGGTGAGGTACGCAGAAGAAAAGCCTTCCAAGAGGGAAGAGCCATCTGAAAAGTATTTGGACCTCCCGAAATTCGGAGAGCCCCCCCGAAAGGAAGCAAGAACGGAGCTACCGGAGGAAGAGCCTGTTTTGGTCGCGGAACCTAAGGAAAGGGTCTCAGAAGAAATTTTCTCCGTTGAGGGGCCTGAGTTGCATTTGGAAGAGGAAGAAGTCCAGCCCCTTCCTATTGAAGAACCTAAGAAGAAGATTCCTGGAAAAGCCGTTCCAATAGAGGAACTGGCGGAGGAAGAAGAACTCAGAGAGTTGCCCGAAGAGGAATTCCTGGAGGAATTTCTGGAAGAGATGCTGGGAGAGGAGGAAATCGGCGGGATCGAAAAGCCGAAGGAGGTCAGACCTAGAGAGGTCGAAGTCGAGGAGGTCCAGCTTGAAGAACTCGAAGCTCCAAGAATTTTCAAGGAGCAGATCAAACCCTTGGTGAGTGAAATGAGCAAACAAATCCAGGAAGGGAGCCCTTTAGTGAAAGTGGTTGATAAACATCTGGAAGAGGTGATCGCAAAGGGGATTCAGGATATGGTAGGCGATTTCATTACGAAGGTCCTTCCGATGATGACCCAACATATTATCGGCCTCACCGCTGAACGGATTGAGAAGATGGTAAAAGAGATTGTTCCAGATCTGGCAGAGAGGGCGATACAAGAAGAGATCAAGCGACTTCAGAAGGGAGAAAAGGGATAGGGAGGACGAAGGGTGCCTCAATGGCCTCAAAGGTTTTGGACAAATCTTACAATCCCCACCAGGTGGAGGACAAATGGTACCGTTATTGGGAGGAGCATGGATATTTCAGGGCCGATGAAGATTCAGAGCAAAAGGCTTATTCCATTGTAATCCCGCCTCCGAATGTCACCGGTGTCCTCCATATCGGACACGCACTAAACAACACACTTCAAGACATTCTGATTCGATTCAAAAGGATGGGGGGCTACAATGTCCTGTGGATGCCGGGGACGGACCACGCGGGCATTGCCACTCAGAATGTCGTGGAGAAGCAACTCTTGGAGGAGGGGCTCGACCGGCACACCCTAGGAAGAGAGAAATTTATTGAGAGGGTTTGGAAATGGAAAGAACAATCCGGGGGGACCATCATCAGCCAGTTGAAGAAACTGGGAGCTTCCTGCGATTGGAGCCGTGAGCGATTTACCATGGATGAGGGTCTCTCGGAAGCGGTCAAAGAAGTCTTCGTCCGCCTCTATCACGAAGGCCTGATCTACCGAAGTCATTACATCATCAATTGGTGCCCCCGATGCCAGACCGCCTTGTCCGACCTCGAAGTGGAGCATCATGAGGTTTCGGGAAAGCTCTATCATCTCAAATATTCCTTCAAGGACAGTGATCGATTCGTCGTCGTGGCTACCACCCGGCCGGAGACGATGCTTGGGGACACGGCGGTGGCGGTCAACCCGGAGGATAAACGGTATCAGGAGGTGATCGGGAAGAAGGTCATCCTTCCGGTGGTCCATCGGGAGATTCCCGTCATTGCGGATTCCTATGTCGATATCGAATTCGGGACGGGCTGTTTGAAGATCACCCCGGCCCATGATTTCAACGATTTTGAAATCGGTTTGAAGCACGACCTTGAGCAGATCAAAGTGATTGATGAAGCAGGCCGCATGAATGAAAAGGCGGGTCCTTATGAAGGGATGGATCGATTTGAGTGTCGGGAGAAGATCGTCGAAGATTTCGAGCGGGATGGGGTGTTGTTAAAGACGGAGGACTACCGGCACGTAGTGGGTCATTGTTACCGGTGCAAGACGATCGTCGAGCCGAACCTCTCTCTTCAATGGTTCGTCAGAACGAAGCCTTTGGCCAAGGCGGCCATCGAGGCGGTCCGGGATCGTCGGACCCGAATCATCCCCGAGGTCTGGGAGAAGACTTATTTTGAGTGGATGGAGAATATAAGGGATTGGTGCATTTCTCGGCAGATTTGGTGGGGGCATCGCATCCCGGCCTGGTATTGTGATCGATGCGGGGAAGTTATCGTATCCAAGGAGACACCCACCTCTTGTCCAAAATGCGGCGGCGATCATCTGACTCCGGAGACAGATGTCTTAGACACCTGGTTCAGTTCTGCCCTCTGGCCTTTTTCCACCTTGGGTTGGCCAAAGCAGACGAAGTTGTTGAAGCGGTTCTATCCGACCTCTGTCCTCGTGACGGGCTTCGACATCCTTTTCTTCTGGGTGGCCAGGATGATGATGATGGGCCTGAAGTTTATGGGTGACATCCCTTTCAGGGACGTCTATATCCATGGTTTGGTCAGAGACGAGAGGGGTGAAAAATATTCGAAGACGCGCGGAAACGTCGTCGATCCCCTTGACCTCATCGACCGCTTCGGGGCGGATGCCCTTCGTTTTACGCTCGCGGCGCTGACCATGCCCGGAAGCGATTTGAAACTTTCAGAGGCGAGGACCGAGGGCTACCGCCACTTCGTGAATAAAATCTGGAATGCGTCACGTTTCGTCCTGATGAATCTTGGAGAATCCGATATCGAAGAAAAAACCAGCGAGATTCCTGTCAGAGAGTTTAGCCTTCCCGATCGCTGGATTCGGGGAAGGCTAAACCAGGTCATACGGGATGTCCGGAAATCGTTGGAAGATTACAAATTCAGCGAAGCCTCCAATGCCCTTTACCAATTTGTCTGGCACGAATTCTGCGATTGGTATGTCGAGCTGGCCAAACTCTATCTCTATCAGGGGGGAGGGGAGAAGAGGCAGGAACTCACCAAACGGACGCTTTCGGAGGCACTCGATGCTCTTCTCAGGCTGCTCCATCCGTTTATGCCGTTTGTCACGGAAGAGATCTGGCAGCAGCTTCCCCGGCGAAGAGAGAATGAATCGATCATGGTTGCAGAATTTCCAGGACCGGACGAAAGATATGATGATGAATCCGCGGCCGATGAGATGGAACTGATCATCGACGTGATCAGCGCCGTTCGGAACATCCGTGGAGAGATGAACCTTCCTCCAGGAGAGCGGATCGTGGTTCTTTTGCGTACAAAGAGTGAGGAAGTGGAGAAGAGGCTGCGTGAAAATCAGTCATTTATTCAGTCCCTTGCACTGGTCAAGGGGTTTGAATTCGGCCGGAATCTTGAGAAACCACTTTACAGCGCTTTTGTAGCCGTCCGGGATGTTGAAATCTTTGTCCCCATGGAACGGTCCCGGATGGAAGAGGAAGCGAGAAGGCTGCAAAAGGAGATAGCGAAAATTGAGAAGGAGACAACGTTCGTTTTGAAGAAGCTCTCTAACGAGCAATTTCTTTCTAAGGCCCCCCCGGAGGTCGTTCAGGAAGTGAAAGAAAAAGCAATGGAATTCCGTAGCCAGCGTGAAAGACTGGAAGAAAGCTTCAATAAGATTAAAGGGATGCTAAAATAAAAATTGAACTTTTGCCGCCGGTGAATATTTATCGGTAAACACCATTTTTGTTTCCAATAGGGTTGAATGGATAGAGGAGTCGGACGAATGAAAATGGATATTGAAAAAGTCGCAAGGCTGGCCCGCCTTGAGTTGTCCGAGGAAGAGAAGGTGACCTTCGGGAGCCAATTAGAACAAATCCTCACCTACATGGAACAATTGAACCGACTCGATACCTCTGGATTGGAGCCTACTTCCCACGCCATCCCCGTCAATAATGTCTTTAGGGAAGATGAAGTCAAACCTTCATTTCCACAAGAAGAGGTGTTAGCCATTGCACCCGATGAGGAAGACGGGCATTTCAAGGTGCCGAGGATCATCGAGTGATCGTGCTTCGTGACGGTGACTCGTGTCGGCAAGACCCATAGAAAGATACAAACGTGAAACTCCACCAATTAACCATTCATCAACTGCACGCCCTTTTAGTTAAGAAAGAGGTGACTTCCAAAGAGGCCACCGAGACCCTGTACCGACGGATTCGGGAGACGGATGGTAGAATCAGGGCCTATCTTTTATTGACGGAGGAAGAGGCCTTCCGGCAGGCTGACCAAGTAGATCGGAAGATTGCCAAGGGAGAAGAGATTGGAGACCTTTCCGGGATCCCTCTCGGCCTGAAAGACATCCTCTGTACGAAAGGAATTCAAACGACTTGCGCCTCTAAGATTTTGGAAGGGTATGTCCCGTTTTATGACGCGACCGTGATCGGAGAACTTAAGAAGAAGGATGCCGTTTTTTTGGGAAAGCTCAACATGGATGAGTTTGCCATGGGCTCCTCGACAGAGAATTCGGGATTTCAAATCACGCATAATCCCTGGGATCTTGAACGGATTCCAGGAGGCTCCAGTGGCGGTTCGGCGGCGGCCGTGGCTGCCGATGAATGCATTGCTGCTCTGGGCACGGATACGGGAGGCTCGATACGACAGCCGGCGGCCTGTTGCGGAGTCGTCGGATTGAAGCCGACTTATGGCCGAGTGTCACGATATGGGCTGGTAGCCTTTGCTTCTTCTCTTGACCAGATTGGCCCGATCACAAAAGATGTGGAAGACTGCGCTATCCTGATGAATGCCATCAGCGGATACGACCCGCGTGACTCGACGTCTGTCAAAGAGGAAGTCCCGGATTATAAGCAGTCGTTGAAGAAGGATGTCAACGGAATCCGGATTGGAATTCCTAAGGAATATTTCATCGAGGGGATAGACCCGGAGGTGGAGAAGGCCGTCAGGGACGCGATCGATTTTTTTAGAAAGTGGGGAGCGGAAATTCAGGAAATCTCCTTACCTCATACGGAGTATGCAGTCGCGATTTATTACATCATTGCGACCGCGGAGGCGAGTTCCAATTTGGCTCGATACGATGGAGTAAAGTATGGCTTTCGCTCGAAAGGGTACCGGGATCTGATGGAGATGTATACTCAGACCCGCGCAAGAGGATTTGGAAAAGAAGTAAAACGGCGGATCATTTTGGGTACGTATGTTTTATCGGCTGGGTATTATGATGCTTATTATCGTAAAGCGTCACAGGTGAGGACTCTGATGAGAAAGGATTTTGATGAGGCGTTTCAAAGGGTGGATGTCATTGTGTCCCCGACCGCGCCCACACCGGCCTTCCGAATCGGCGAGAAGACAGAAGATCCCCTCCAGATGTACTTATCCGATATCCATACTATTCCGGTGAACCTGGCGGGGATTCCGGCAATTTCCATCCCGTGCGGGTTCAGCCGTCAAGGACTTCCCATTGGCCTTCAGTTGATGGGGAAGCATTTTGACGAAGGAATGCTCCTAAGGGTGGCTTACACGTTCGAGCAGAACACGGACTTTCATCTTAGGAAACCAAAACTTACTTAAGAGTTCGAGGGTTTTATCTTTATCATTCAGTCTTGAATTCTATTTCTATCTTTCGTATTAGTCTTTTGGTTATTACTCGAGCCCTTGAGCCCTTGAATCCTTGAACCCTTTATTGTTATTTCGTGTTGTCTCTGATCCAATCGAGATAAGCCGAAGAACCCTCCACGATCGGAAGGCTGATGATTTCAGGAACGGAGTAAGAGTGAAGGGACTTTACTTTTTTCTCCAACTCCCAAAATCTGTCTTTTTGCGTCTTGATGATCAATAACCATTCTTTTTCGTCCCAGATTTTTCCCTCCCATCGATAGATAGAGCGAATGGGGGAGATAAGGTTGGCGCAGGCGGCTAGATGCTCTTCCACCAGGGCATTCGCAATCTTCAGCCCCTCCTCTTCAGAACCGCATGTGACAAAGACAACGATGGGGTTGGACATACTCTCTATCGAGTTCCCGAAGCATACGGGGGGATCTGAAATATCAAATGCCAAAGTTCGCACGAAGTGATGAACTGAAAGTGAATCAAGTTCAAATCAAGTCCAAAGTTCAAATGTCAACAATATTTGGCATTTGAACTTTGACATTCATTTGGCATTTGAATTTTGAAATTTGGAGTTTCGCTCTATGTTGAAATCAGCGGATCATTAAACCCCGCAATCTTCTTCTTATCAACCTGGCCATCTTTAGTCCAGCCTCTTTTCTGATAATAGATATCGAGGATCGCATCGTAATCTTCCCGCTTTAAGATCTTCCCTGCATGGGGGCCTTCGGTCATTGCTAAGTTAAAGACCCTATCGGGAGGATAATCATCCTTCCGCGAGATACCGAATTTCATATTGATGGCCCGGGTGAGGTCATAAAGGTCATTAGACCGCCGGAGAAGTTCATCCAAGGTGGTTTCAATCCCTGTGACTGCTGAGTAGAATTCTGCATACTGATGTTCATTAAAGCCGAGCTCAATCCAGGGCAACCGGCAGACTCCCAGCATGTCGAACAGGGGCCTGAGTGTCTGGTGGTAAATCACCAGATCCGCCTTCTTTTCCAATGGCCAGTCCATTCCCATTTCCAACTCTTTGGCAATTGTCCACGCCCGCGCATGATGGGCTCCGATATCCGAAGTGGCATATCCCAACGCCATGGAGATGGCAATGCGGGCATCGTAAGCAGATTGCTCTAGGCCCTTTACTTGTGAAATGATAGGTCGGAGTTGGGGCCACTGTTTGATCACCCCAAGGCTTCCTTCAGCAAGAATATTCCCGATTCCCTTCCGATGCGCGATGCGATGCACCGTGTCTAAGATGGCTTCTTCATCTCCCCATTTGAGGTTGAGGCCGTCCAGGTCCTTTTCCGAAAGAAGGCCAGTCTCCTGCGCCTCCATCAGCACCCCGATCAGATTTCCGGTAGTGATCGTATCGATTCCGAGTTCGTCACAGAGTTGATTTGCCTTGAGGATGGCTGCAAAATTTTGGACCCCGATGTTGGGGCCGAACATGCAAGCTGTTTCATACTCGGGCCCTTCCACTACCGTTCCTCGATACTTTCCCTCTTTCACCAAACAAACGTTACCGCAGGCCATGGGGCAGGCGAAGCAGGAGGTATCACCGATCTTATATTTTGAGAGCATTTCGTAGCCATTGATCTTCTTGGCATGTTCGAAGACACCCTCTCTGAAATTATAGGTGGGCATGACGCCCGCTTCATTCACATAATCGATAACGGACATGAGGCCCTGTTCCTGCCAGAATGCAAAATTCTTATTCTCCCTCAGGCTCCGAAAGGAAACCTCCGAAACTTTTTGCAGCCTTGGAAGATCGAAAACAGGAAGGTCTTTAGACCCTCGGACAGCAATGGCCTTTATGTTCTTTGACCCCATGACCGCGCCGATGCCAGTCCTTCCGGAGTTTCTTCCCCAATCTGAAGTGACACAGGCAAATCGGACCCTCTTCTCTCCCGCAGGCCCGATAGTGGCTACCTTAATATGTTCATCCTTTAGATCCTCCTTGATCATCCCTTCGCTCTCGAGGCTTCCTTTTTCTTTCAGCTTCTCGTTGGGAACAACTCTTACTTCTCCATTGTCGATCCAGAGGTAGGAGAGGGATCTTGCCTTTCCCGATATGGCGAGGGCATCGAAACCAGCTTGCCGCAGCTCTGCTCCGAAAGAACCCCCCATGCTCGAATCACCATAAATTCCTGTTTCCGGAGAGATGGAGATAAAAGACGTTTTCCCCGAGGCGGGAAGGTAAAGACCCGCCAGAGGTCCGGGAGAAATCACCAGGAGGTTTTCAGGACCAAGGGGATCAATAGTTCCTTTTTGGAGCTGGTCCCAAACCAGTTTGGCTCCGAATCCTCTTCCGCCGATGTATCTCAAGGCAAAAGCTTCGTCAAATTCCAGAGGCTTTGCCTCTCCATGATCGAGATCGACCCAGAGGATATTCCAGAAATATCCGCCTTTAATCTTCCGCTTTTCCCTTTTCGATGTCGGCATACCTCAGAACCTTCCTTTCGCCCTTTTCCACGTACTCCACCTCTTTCATGTGCACATATTTTAAGACACTGGTCATCCGTTGAGCCTGACCCAAGACATGTTCCGGCAGAAAGAGAAGTGCATTTTTGGGGCAAGCCTCTACACAGCGTGGTTTTCCATTGCAAAGATTGCATTTAAAAGGCGTTTCGATTTCCTCGTGAAGAAAGACAGCGCCGAAAGGACAGGAGGTCACACATTGTTGGCAGGAGATACACTTCTCACTGTCGATATCATAGATACCGTCCTTGGTTGTGATGGCTCCAGTCGGACAATTCTCCATGCACTTGGCAACCTTACATTGTCGACAGACGATGGGCATTCGTATGATCGGGTGAGGGTAGACGACCATCACCCGAATGGCGCTCTTCTTGGGGTTGTTTACCCCGAAACGATTGATGGAGCAAACCAACTCGCAAATTTTACATCCCGAGCAGCGCTCAGCTACGACGGCCAACTTCCAAGACATATTTTTCTCCTTATTGCGTCACTTTCCCCTCATCGAGAGGCTTTGTCAAAACCCCCTTTTTGTCATTGCGAGCGATCGGAGGAAGCGCGGCAATCTCTTAGGCGTCATGCGGAACCTGGTTCGGCATCTCGTTTTGTCCATAGTTGTGATATCCTCAATCACACATCCTGAAATAGATCGGTTCATGATGGCGCCTCCAACGAATTTCAAATACCCTTGGTTAGACAAGGTTTGGTTACGTTTTATTTCCAATCTTAAGCTAAACTTCAACTATTACCTTAACATTAACATTGCATTGTTGTTACCTGAACTTATTATTCTTTTCTCCCCAATACTTTTCCAAAAGCTTTCAAAGCCTTCTCGATATCCTCAGCAGTAACGTCCAGATGGGTGACCAGGCGGATTAGTGTCTTGCCAACAGCATGGATAAGAACGTCTTCCTTCTTCATCGCTTCAGCCACTTGGAAACCTGTCATTCCTGTATTGGCGACATCAAAGATGACAATATTCGTTTCCACGTGTCTTGGATCGATGGAGATTCCTTTAAATTCTTTCAAACCCACAGCCAAGCGTTTTGCATTCTGATGGTCATCTCCAAGGCGTTCGAGGTGGTGGTCTAATGCATAAATTCCAGCAGCAGCAATAATGCCTACTTGGCGCATTCCGCCTCCAAACATTTTTCGAAACCGATGGACGCGATCGACAAACGGTTTGGCGCCTGCTACCAGAGAGCCAACCGGGGCCCCCAGTCCCTTGGATAGACAGACCGATACGGAGTCTGCCCACTGAGCATATTCGTGCGGGCCAATTCCTGTCTCCACGGACGCATTCCATAGCCTGGCTCCGTCGAGATGGACAAGAAGCCCTCTTGATTTGGCCAATCGGTAGATCTCAGCCATTTTTTCAACAGGAAAGATGGAGCCGCCGCCGCGGTTATGCGTGTTTTCAAGACAGACCAGTCTTGTGACAGGGAAGTGGTAATCCGAAGGTCTGACGGCTTCTTCGATTTGAGAAGCGTCAAGAATACCTCGTACACCTTTGAGGCATTGAAACTGAATTCCAGAGAGGACCGCTCCAGCCCCGCCCTCAAAGTTATAAGCGTGAGAAGAAGTTTCGGCGATCACCTCGTCCCCGGGTTGGGTGTGGGATTTGATGGACAATTGATTGGCCATCGTGCCTGAGGGGACGAAGAGGGAAGCCTCTTTTCCGAGCAACCTCGCTACCTTTTCTTGGAGGATGTTTACGGTAGGGTCTTCGCCGAAGACATCATCCCCCACTTCTGCCTCTGCCATCGCTTTTCTCATGGCAGACGTGGGCTTGGTCACCGTATCGCTTCTAAGATCGATAAACTCCTTCGTCATTCCAGGGTTATTCCTAACCACATAAAGGAAATACAATTTTAACCAATAGGTGTCAAGATGCGAAAAGGAAACTCCTTGCATTTCGCTGCCTGTTGCGTTATCTTGGTTTCCGGGGAGGTTAACTTCATTTCATGCTTGAACGGGCGACCACGATTCTCGCCTTAGCCACGTGTTTCTTCGGTTGCGCCACACAAGTCGCCACTCAATCCCCTTCCGCTCCCCAGGTTTCATCCCCTGCACCCCAACCTGCTCTCCTCTCTCGCCTTACCGTTTCGGATATTTCTTTGAACGAAACTGGAAAGATAGAGGTGATGCTTTCAAATACTGGAAAGGGGCCTGCTCCGTACGGAGTCGGGAGTTTGGCGATTTACGTGGATGGTCTCTTGAAATGGAAAGACTCTCTTGGAACCCTTCCGGATCAACGCTTTCTTGAACCAGGAGGCGCTGTCCTCTACACCACTCCGGTTGAGTTAGTCGGTAGGCACGACGTCCGGGCAGTTGTGGATGAGGGAGGGAAGACGGTTGAAGAAGATAAATTGAGTAATGTTTTTCCTAAGGTTTTGGGAAAGGAAAGATTGGAGACCAAACCCCTCCTTCCCGGCCTTCGCATTACCGACCTTTTTCTCGACACACAGAGGAAATTGTCAGTGACCCTTACCAACCTTGGAGACAGCCCGTTTCCCTTGAGGGCTGGGAATCTGAGGATCTCTGTCGATGGGCTCCTAGCTGGGAGTTATCCAATGGAAGGCCTTTCCAATCAGCCTTATCTTCCGCCGAAGGGAAATCTCATCTTCACCACTCCCTTAGCCCTTGTCGGCCGCCACGAAATTCTTGCCCGTGTCGAGTTCGCGAGCGAGGTGAAGAAGTCCGACGAAGAGGATAACAGCCTGAAGAGGATTCTGGACGGGCCTTCTGTTGGACCGGACATCGTGGTAAAAGATTTGGACTTGACAGAAGACTTAGAATTAATGATTATCCTCTCCAACGCCGGCGAAACCGATCTCCGTAAAGGCGCTATCTTTCAGATCCAAGTTTTCGTGAACGACCAGAGGATCTCGGAATTTGACCATTTTATTTCTGAGGTAATGAAGGCCAATTTCGGGAATCGTTACATCGTCGCCCCTCCTTATCGAGTCGAAATTGCTGGAATCTCCAGAATAAAGGTTTCTATCTCTCCGGAATTGCCTTCTGATGATATCCGTTCGGAAAATAATTCCCTCAAAAAGACCTTCGTCATCTTTCCGTTCAAGATCGGACCCCGGCGCGGAGAGGAATTCAATTTTTCCATCTCACCTCCTTCCACTCGGGGTGAAGCCCATGGGGAAAAGGTGAGGGCCGAGGCCAGATGCGAGGGAGGGAGCTCCGCCCTCATGCTTTCCTTCAAATTATCGGGAAGCCTCAAGGGAGGTCTCACTTTCTCAGGTAGAAGTCCCCTCAAAGTGGAATTTCCCGTCCCTGTTGAGGAGCTTCAAAAAGAGAGCGTGTGGAGTGTCTTGGTTACGAACCCTGCTGGTAAGAAAGTGGAAGGGCATCTTATCATCGAACATCCGTGACAGTAAGGAGCAGGAATGCAAGGAATCTATGTGCTTTTGGGTTTGATCGTGGTTGTGGGGGCGGTTCTTCTTTTCCTGATGGAACAGCGGTGGATGAGGAGGCTCGAGGAGATCAAAGCGGATTCATCGTCGCAACCGATGTGGGGCTTGATGCAGCAGCAATTGGAACAACTCAGAGGGCAGATGGGCGACGGACTTAACAAGAATATTTCCCTCCTCACTGAACAGTTGAGAGCCATTAATGAACAGGTGAATCAACAGCTTCAGATGGTGAACCAGCAACTTCAGAACTCGAGCGGGCAGATTGGTCAGCGACTGGACAGCGCCAGAGAGGTGATCAGCAAGGTGAGTGAAAAGCTCGGAGAGCTTTCGAAGACCAGCGAACAGATACACGAGGTAGGCAAGAACATCGCCACGCTTCAGGAGATTCTTCGGCCTCCTAAATTGAGAGGAGGCTTGGGCGAGCAATTTTTAGGAGAACTGTTGTCCCAGATTCTTCCGCCCGAATTCTTCACCCTTCAGTACACATTCTTGAGTGGAGAGAGGGTGGATGCAGTGGTGCGAATAGGCGAAAAGCTTGTTCCGATCGATTCCAAATTCCCTCTGGACAATTTCAAACGAGTCGTCGAATGCAAGACCGATGAGGAGAGAAGGACTTACCAGAAGATTTTCTACAGAGATGTGAAGAAACACATTGACGACATCGCCAATAAATATATCCTGCCTCAAGAAGGGACCTACGATTTCGCCTTGCTCTACATCCCCGCGGAAAACGTCTACTATGAAACGATTACCAAGGATGAGTCCTTCGGGGAAGAGAAGGGGGTCTTGAACTACGCACTGACGAAAAGGGTGATCCCCGTCTCTCCGAACTCCTTTTATGCGTATCTCCAGGTCATTATTCTCGGGTTGAAAGGGTTACAGATCGAGAAGGATGCGCTCAAGATCCAGGCCTTGCTTTCGGGGCTGAAAAAAGATATCGGAGGCTTTCAAGAGGATTTTCAATTAGTGGGAAAACATCTCGTTAATGCCGTGAATAAGTTCGAGGAAGCGAGGAGACGATTGGATAAATTCAGTTTTAAATTGGACCAGATCGAAGGCCAGCCCTCGTTGCCTTTTAAGGAGAAAGAGGACGAAATAAAAAATTCATGAGGACACAAGGTTAAGGTTTAGAATAAGGGCTGGCTAAACTTTTTCGGATGGATTTGGGGGAAGAAGATGGATGCTGTGAATCCAGTCGTCGAAGCCATTAGAAGGAGAAGGTCCGTGCGTCAGTTTACCAAGGAACCGGTTTCGGACGACGAGCTGGATCGGATCCTTGAATCCGCTGTCTGGGCCCCTTCGGGAAGAAACAACCAGCCCTGGAAGTTTGCCGTCGTCCGGGATCCGGTGTTGAAGGAGTCCTTAGCGACCCTCACCCACTCTGGATCCATCATCCAAGGGGCTCCGATCTGCATCGGGGTCTTCTTGGATCATTCGAGAGTTTATGACAGAACAAAGGACGTCCAGGCCGTAGGGGCCTGTATTCAAAATATGCTCCTCGCCATTCACTCCCTGGGATTAGGAGGAGTATGGCTGGGAGAGATTTTGAAAAACAAAGAGAAGGTAGGAGAGTTATTAGGGGTGGGTGGAGATTTAGAATTGATGGCCGTCGTGGCATTCGGCCACCCGGCAGAAAGATCGGGCGTTGGAGAAAGAGATCCCTTGGAGAAAGCCGTTCTTTTGAGAAGGTAGTGAAGCTCTTCCCGTCCAGTTAAGACGGGATAGTACACGGCCAGGCTTTCCGGGGTTATAATATCATTTTTTGCAACCCTTAATCCTGCCTTCCGGGTACATTCCGGTCACAAGACTGTTCATGGAGAGGATCCCCACCAGGGAAGAATGCTTGAAGCTGATGGAGCAACACGGGATGTTGGAGCATATTATTCACCACAGCCTCGAAGTGGCAAGAGTGGCCCTCTTTCTGTCCCTGGAGTTGAACAAGAAAGGGCAAAGGATCGATATCGCTTTAGTGGAGGCGGCCTCTTTATTGCACGACTTTGCCAAAACTGAGTGCCTTAAGACAAAGGAGGATCACGCCAAAATGGGCTGTCAGCTCTTGAAAGGAATGGGATACGAAAGGGTAGGGGAGGTCGTGGCGCAACATATCAGGTTAGAGAAAGAAGGAAATCCATCGGCCGTCTCTGAAGAAGAAGTCGTAAACTATGCGGATAAACGCGTGATGCATGATCGGATTGTTCCGTTGGAGGAGAGGTTTAAAGATCTCATAGAGAGATATGGCAAACAGCCGAGCGGCAGGAAGACCTTAGGGCAACTAAACAGGGAAATCCGTCGCGTTGAGAATAAAATCTTTATGATTCTGCAGATTGACCCCAATGCCTTGGCATCTGGATTGGTAAAAGAGATGCCACAGTTTTAGTGTCCCTTTGGGCGATTCCAATGGAAACGGGAATCCAGGAGATCGGGGGAGAAAACTGGATTCCTGCCTGCGCAGGAATGTCGCGGAAAAAACGGGGAAGTTTCAATATGAGGAGGTTTTATATAATAGGAAATGTCATGGATAAGAAGATTAAATTCTTGAAAATAAAGACTTGACTTTTAAAATGGCGATAGGCTATGATGGGCATCGTTTTTAGTAACCCGATACCATTCTCTATCACAGAAAATATTTCCCCCAATAAAAGGAGGTGATTTACATGACGAAGGCGGAATTGATCGCCAGCATAGGGAAGGAAGCCAAGCTCTCGAAAGCGTCAGCTGAGAAGGCCCTCAATGCATTTACTAATACGGTGACCAAGGCATTAAAAAAAGGAGACAAGCTGGCCTTAACAGGATTTGGAACCTTCTCTGTGGCGAGGAGGAGGGCAAGAACGGGCAGAAATCCACAAACTGGAAAGGAAATCAAGATTCCTTCCACCAGAGTGGCAAAATTCAAAGCAGGTAATCTGCTGAAGATTGCGGTAAAGTAATCTCTAATAGATTAAATCCTGTTTTATAAACCTTGAAAAAGAGGGGAAGAAGATGAATTCCTCCCCTCTTTTTGTTATCGGAAGAAAGCAAGAATCTGGTCTCCGAGGAATAGCATATAAACAGGTTATGAACATCAAGGTTTGGTAAGTCCTCTGTTAAACCACAAGATGTTGTGTTTTGTCAGCCATAAGCCACAAAGAAATAACCTATTGAAAACTCAGGATATTTTTTGAATCGATTTATGCTCAAATCTAATTACGTAAAAGAATTGAAGAGCTACGTACCGCGGAAGCATATTTTTCAACAGGAATTGAACATCGGAAGAACCCACTCTTCTAAGCCTTGATTTTTCTGCATCCGATGGCAGCACTGCCTTCTTTCCCTTGATCTTGAACCTCTTGCTTCACTCGTCAGCAGGAGATAGCGATGGAATCAACAAAAGAAGGGGGCCCACATGGCTATCGTAGGAAAGTCCTATCATGGAGAAGCATGCATTATTCGCGTTCAATATATCAGGACTTTCCTGTGACCCTGTTTGGATTTTTCCTCTTTCTTGAGCTGTACTACTTATCATTTGACAGGGGAAAGAAATAGAAAAGAAATAGAATTGAAAGACAGAGGGCTTTTTGTTATCTTTAGTAGACTATTGCTGTCCATAGGGCTGGCTGATGAAACATGTCATTCTTGGAACTGCGGGGCACATTGACCACGGAAAGACCTCCCTTGTGAAGGCTCTTACAGGCGTGGATACGGATAGGCTCAAGGAGGAAAGGGAAAGAGGGATTACCACTGAACTCGGATTCACCTTCTTAGACCTGCCTAGCGGGATACGGCTTGGAATCATTGACGTCCCTGGCCATGAAAAGTTTGTAAAACATATGGTGGGGGGGGCTTGGGGGATCGACCTGGTTGCTTTGATCATCGCTGCGGACGAGGGGGTCATGCCCCAGACGAGAGAGCATTTAGATATTTGTAAACTTTTGAAAGTGAAAAAAGGGCTGGTTGTTCTGACCAAGATCGATTTGGTTGACCGGGAATTATTGGAGTTGGTTAAGGAGGAAGTGCGCGAAATAGTCCAGGAAACTTTCTTAAAAGACGCCCCGATCCTTGCCGTTTCCTCGGTAACAGGGGAA
This sequence comes from Syntrophaceae bacterium UBA1163, assembly GCA_002311635.1. Lineage (GTDB taxonomy): Bacteria > Desulfobacterota > BSN033 > BSN033 > UBA1163 > UBA1163. The sequence goes on along the minus strand of DBZJ01000128.1, from coordinate 4,680 downwards.
GGGATTCCTCAACTCCTTTCCACACTTGATTTGCTCTCACGAGAGATTGAGGGAAGATCGGCGGATGGCTTATTTCGCTTGCCGATCGACCGTGTCTTCATCATAAAAGGTTTTGGAACCGTTGTGACGGGGACCATGATTTCCGGTAGCCTTTCTTTGGGAGAGACAGTTCAAATCCTCCCTTCAGGGGTAGAAGGGAAGGTCAGGAACCTCCAGGTCTATAATAAAAGCGTAGAAAAAGCCTTTGCAGGGCAGCGAACAGCCGTGAATCTGCAAGGAATCGAGACGTCGGCAGTCGAGAGGGGGGACGTTCTCATACGGCCAAACACCCTTAGACCGACAGAACTTATTGATGCTTATCTTGAATATCTACCCGATGCGCCCAGACCCCTGAAGCACCGGACCAAGCCGAGATTTCATATCGGCACCTCTCTCACCCACGCATCCATCTTTCTCCTCGATCGGGAAGAGCTGCCGCCAGGAGAAGGAGGCTTCGTCCAACTGCGATTGGAACGCCCGGTGGTGGCTTTACCCCAGGACACCTTTGTCATCCGGGGTTCTGCAGCGATCCAAACCATAGGTGGAGGAGTTGTTCTGGACGGTCATCCGGACAAACACAGGAGGTTTTCCTCTTCAGTAATCGCCGATCTGACGCTCCTCAAAGAGGGTACGAATGAACAAACGCTCCTGCAGCACATTCAGCATGCAGGGATGGGGGGTATTACCCTTGAAAATCTATTAAACCGAGTCGAGATGTCGCCCGCTGAGGTTCAGTCTGTCATTAGAAAGATGGTAGAAAGACAAGTTCTTTTACTCATCGATCCTGAAAAACTGAAAGTCATCGAGAGGGGACAATATCACGCTCTGAAAGAATTGGCTCTGACGCAGTTGAGAGAATTTCATCAGAGATTCCCAATGAAATCTGGATTATCCAAAGAGGAACTAAGGACGAAGCTTCCTCCGGAGGTGGAAATCAAGCTTTTTCAAATCCTCATCAATCAGCTCATCCAATCGAAAGAAGTTGTGTTGGAGAAAGATAAGTTGAGGCTTCCCAGCCACCAAGTCTCGTCTACCGATGAGAAGGGTTTGGTAAAGCGGGTGGAGGAAGCCGTTCTGGAGGGAGGACTTCAACCGCCCTCTCCGAAAGAATTGTCGGAGCAATGGTCTGAGAAAGAGGAAGAGGTTCGGGCCATTTTTGAACATCTCGTCCACCAAGGGACATTGTTCAAAATTAAGGGTGAAATTTATCTCCATCAAGTCTCGTTCGAAAACCTGAAACAGGAATTGGTCGCCTATTTAAAGAGCCATCGAGAGATTACCACCCCTCAGTTTAAAGAGATGACCAAGGTCTCAAGAAAATATGCTATCCCTTTCATTGAGTACTTTGATCAAATCAAATTGACGCTTCGGCTGGGGGAGAAGAGAGTGCTGAGGGGGACTTCCCAGAGTCCTGAAAAAAAGTTATCATAATTTTACATACAAAGGATGATTTGAGATGACGAGGACAAAAAAGATTATAAAAAAGAAATTAAAAAAGCCTGATGAATTCATCACTCTTACCGAAAGGACCTTTCTTTTTATCACCCACCATTCCAGGTCTATCGCGGTAGGGGCGGGGATTGTTCTGATCCTCCTACTGTGCATTTTTTCTCTTGAAAAGTGGAAAAAGAAAAATGAGGAGAATGCCTACCTGATGTTTCATTTGGCCGTGGAAAGTTATCAAATGGTCAGTTCTCCGTACCGCGACGGTTCGCCCCAAGAATATAGAACTGTTTTGGAAAAATTTGATGAGGTCATCACAAAATATCCGAGAACTTCGTCGGGGGAAATCGCATTGCTATTTAAGGGGAACATCTATCTTCGGTTGGGTGAATTTGACGATGCCATTAAAGCCTACGAGGCCTTTCTGGGAAAAACGGGGAAGGAAAAACTTTTTCGGTCATTTGCTCTGGACGGGCTTGGTTACTCTTATGAAGGTAAGAAAGAATATCAAAAGGCAGCGGATGCTTACCAAAGGCTCGTTGGTTTGGGGGAGGGTTTCCAATCAGCCAATGCCTATTTAGGGCTGGGTCGGTGTTATGAAAAGATGGGAAAGACTAAGGAGGCACTTGAAAATTATAAGAATTTCATAAGCGTTTCTAAAAAGTCGGAGACGACGAATATCGTTTTGAGAAAGGTCTCCGACCTCGAGAAATAAGGCGGACGTGGAAAATGACTTAAGCAACAAAAATCGGCGTCACATATATATCCATGCCAGTAAATTGTGACTTCCGTTTTGGACTAAGCCAACAGGAGCTCTATGAGAAAAATAATGAGTGGAAATGAAGCCATGGCGAGAGGAGCTTTCGAAGCCGGGGTAAAGGTAGCTGCTGCGTACCCCGGCACACCGAGCACAGAGATTTTAGAAACCGTCGCTAGGGAGTACAAGGAAATTTATGCCGAATGGTCGCCCAATGAAAAGGTGGCGTTGGAAGTCTGCTTTGGGGCCTCCTTGGCAGGTGCCCGAACAATGGCCTGTATGAAACATGTCGGGGGAAACGTGGCGGCTGACCCTTTTATGACGCTCTCCTATGTCGCCTCCGGCCGTCAATTTGGGGGAGATGGAATATCCTGAAGCCATCCCCGAGACGATTCGATCAAGAATTAGAAATTTTTACCTGGTAAAGGGAACGGAGATCGCACTGCAGTTAGGGGATGCCCGGGGGGGCAAATGTCGTGCTCTTAGGTGCCATGTCGAAATGTTTTGAGGTCGATGAAAATCTTTGGCTAAAGACAATTCTGAATTACCTTCCTCCAAAAGTTCATGAATTGAACAGGAAAGCGTTCTCAGCCGGCAGAGACTAAATCTCATGACCTCGATCGAGTCCCCTGGTGCCCATCTGCGTGAAATCCCGCTTTGCTGCACGAAGGCAGGGAGAGAGTGGGGGGGATGGGAAAATGAATGACCGACCGACTCCAAATTCCTCATTTTTCGCTTAGACATACCTTAGAGTGCGGGCAATTTTTTCGATTTACCAAAGTTTTCGATACCTACATCGTTCATTCCTCGGATCGGATTTTTTCCCTCTGGCAGAAGGGAGATTTCCTTTTCTATGAGGGGATTGAAGAACCTCTCCTGATCCATTTTTTCAGACTGGAGGAATCTTTCGATTCCATATTGAAGGAGATCGACCGGGACCCGGCGATCCATCAAGCCATACGAGAATATCGAGGGATGAGACTGATCCGACAAGATCCATGGGAATGTCTACTTTCGTTCTTATGCTCTTCGGCGAAGGCTGTCTCGCATATCCGCTGTATCATCGAACATGTCTGCAGATCCTCGGGAGAAAAGGTTGCCTGGGGAAACTACGTGGGTTACCGATTTCCTGAACCCGAATCCATAAAAAATCCGCTTCAGCTAGAATCGGCCAGGGCAGGGTTTAGAACACATTACCTGGTGAATGCCAGCCTTTGTACGGACCGGAAGCAGCTTCTCCTGCTCAAAGAGTTACCTTATAAGACGGCTAAAGAAAATTTGATGCGGCTTCCCGGCGTGGGGAGAAAGGTTGCCGATTGCGTCCTCCTCTATTCCCTGGATTTCCTTGAAGCCTTTCCAATGGATACTTGGATAAAAAAGGGTTTACAAAAGATTTATTTCAAGGGGAGAAATACCGGAGAGAAGGCGATGGAGGATTTTGTATCGAATCATTTCGGACCCTATGCAGGGTATGCCCAGCTGTATCTCTACCATTTCTGGAGAAACCACCCGTAACCCCCCTTCATCCCCCCTTAAGTTAAGGGGGGAATAGAGAGGGGTTTAAGCCTCAGAATCCTCGGGTCATGCCTTCACAATCTTCCTCTTCCATCGATCCATGCCCTTCGTTACATTCCGAGTATCGATGACAAGGGGAGCGAGCCTGACAATCCGCTGATAATCGATGCTGTGGTCTGTGACGACCACGGCCGCATCGATTTGGCGGAGGAGTCGCTCTGTGAGAGAGGAAGATTTTAGCTTAAAAGAGTATTTTCTAAAAGAGGGAAGCGACGGGATATACGGGTCATGATAGAGGATGGTCGCCCCTTTTTTCTGGAGGAGATTCATGATGGCCAGGGCAGGAGATTCTCTGGCGTCGTCAACATCTTTTTTATAAGCGACTCCCAAGATCAAGATTTTTGATCCTTTTATACTTTTCCCCCTACCATTCAGGGCATCTTGAATCTTGGCGACGACATAATAAGGAATGTGAACATTAATTTCTCCTGCCAAGAAAATAAATCTTGTTGTGAAATCATATTCACGGGCTTTCCAGGAGAGATAATAGGGATCGATAGGAATACAATGGCCTCCCATACCAGGACCCGGATAAAATGGAGAAAACCCGAAAGGCTTGGTACTGGCGGCTTCGATGACCTCCCAAATGTCTATGCCCATTCGGTCCGCTAACATTTTCAATTCATTGACTAAGGCAATATTTACGCTTCGGTAAATATTTTCGAGGAGTTTAGTCAACTCTGCGACTCGAGGGGAGGAAACGGGTATAACTTTCTTGATGATTTGACTGTATAGGGCTGTGACAACTTTTTGACAGGATAAAGTCACTCCGGCAACAACCTTTGGAATTTGGTGCGTTGTGAATTGCTTGTTTCCCGGATCTTCCCTCTCTGGAGAAAAGGCCAGAAAGAAATCCCTCCCGACCT
>DBZJ01000141.1 GCA_002311635.1 Syntrophaceae bacterium UBA1163 | reverse complement strand
AAAACCTAATTTGGACAAGACTGTCTTCAAATATAATATCCCAAAAAGGCATTGGACCTGCATTCACTTCTTTTATAGTTCCCTCTTTTATAGTCTTATCTTCCATTGTTTTACCTCCTTCTTAATTAGACACATAGAGAAAAAGGACACTCTTTAACATCTCACCTATTCCCCACAGCCTGCCTTCAGTAGTGAACATCCGCCGGAATAACGTAAGCGTTTAATCCTTCCTTAGGATCAAGGGCAAACTCCAATTCCGTGTTGCTCAAAATCGGTTCATCGTCATGATAAAGGTATTTGGGATATCCACTATTCAAACCGAGTTCATCAAAATAGACCTGCATAGAGAGGATGTTTATCTTTTTCCTGATATCTTCTGGCAGATCATCTGGAAACGTCCTCTCCATAATCTCCCGAAGGCTAAGATACTGGACAGCAAGCTTGACTTGCTCGAAAGCCTGCGTAAAACCTTCAACGGTATATTTCCAACCTACGTCTATAAAACGTCTTCCTTCGGGACTGTCAGCTAAAAGTATAGGTGGGAGGTGAGCCCAATCTCCCTTCCAACCATTACGATCTTCTCTTTCAAAAGTTCTGTAACAATCAAATATTTCCCTTTTCACCAATTTGTTAAGGGCATCCTCTCCATTTTTCCAGGCTTCTTCTTTGTCTTTGGCATGTACGATAATCCTTATGATTAAATACATTTTACTTTCTCCTTCTGCCCGTGGTGCACGATAGCACAGCAGTCTGATATGGTGGTTTGTGATAAAGCCTTTGCCTACTGCATCTCGAGATCTATTTCTCCATATTCTGCTCACTTCCTCTCTGCTCTTGTTTAACGGCCCCTTCTAAAAAGGGAATTCCCCCTCTGTTGCACTATGTGTCAGTCCTCAAGAGCTGTTTCAATACGTTGATGTCCTCCTTTTTGTAAATATCGATGATCGAGAGGCACCTGATGAGATTATTGATGTCCTTGATCCTTGGACTGCGCCTTCTGAGAAACTTTTCGAACCTCAACAGATCGGACGCATTTTCGTATAGGTCCTCGCCCGCTTTTTCTATGACGTAAAAGTTGTGGCTTCTGAGAAGAGCAAGCTTATCCGTATAAGGTAAGGTCTTGATGTAGGTGAAGGTCCTATTCTCGCAGAAGGGGCACTGACAGATCATGCGGATGCTCTCGTCAATTAGAACATTATCCTTGAGATTCTCTGGGGAGAGATCAAAGGGGTTGAAATATGCCTGCGCCTTCTCTGCCGCCAACCTCCAGCTCGTTGCGTCGAGGGAGATCCAGTCAAACAGATGGCGCGCGAAGAAAGCCGAAAGAACAATGACAAAGAAGGAGGTTGAGCCAAGGAGGTGGACCTTCTTGGTCCCAAGTTGATAGAAGCGAACCAGTAAAAGAGCGATCTCATCTAATTCCATGTTGCGCAATGGCGTGCTGAAGCCGTCGTAGCTTATGTCCCCGATTGATCTCTTAAAAAGTTCAAATTGATCGAGATCGTAGCATTGGATTGGGAGAAATAATTGAACTTGGGGACAATGCCTTGCCCTCAGCAGTGATGCCTCAGTGGCCCATTTGATGTTGAAGCCCAATTTGCTGAGGAACTCTTTCTCGCGCTCTGTTTTATCTTTGAGCTTGCGAACGGGAAAATCGAGGGCGGTCATCATTTGAGGATGAAGCTGGCAGGCGGTCTCAACCACGTGATTCGGTGATATGTTAATCCGATCCTCTGACTCTATCAGAGGTGAATTTGGATCGAAGGTCATTACTTTCCCCTGTTCTTCTGCCTTGTAAATCTGATATCCTCCTGAGTCGAGGAAACGGTTCTCAGTCCCTGCGTAGGCAAACATGGCTAGGGTTTCCCTGATTGCCTTTTGATTCATTGCATTGTCAAAAGGGTTGACAAGGATGCTCGTAACCTTTTTCGCTGGGAGAATTCCTATGTCCGTGCCAGCACAAAAAATGACCAATTTACCCATTAAAAAACTCCTTCTACAATTTTCTATCTTGCATCTTCCTGAGGGTCGCTGCCCTGAGTGAAATTTGATAGAAGCGAGGTGTCTCCTCCATGATTCTGTCGCAAAGAAGGTTTGGGTCGTCCAGTGTAACTGCCTCCGATAACCTTTTCGCCAGATCCCCGGTCTCTCGCTTCAGCTGTTCAAAGGAATCATTCTCAGGTTCCTCCGGATTTCCCCGCCATGGATCGAATATTTCTTCTTTTTCTTCCTCATCCCCCTCCTTCGACTCTGCTGGTGCCGGGTCCTGAGTGGTCTCGCTCCGACTCTCTCCTGGTGGGCTAGGCTCATGTTCTTTCCATAAGGCTTCAATCTTCTTATTCTGTTCGTATTCCTGGAGCCAGCCTATCATGCGAGCGGAAATCTGCTCGGTGATCTCGGCTTCAGATTTCCGTTCACTGTTCAGACGAGTGAGGGCTGTTGTCTTATTGGCATTGGCTTTTTCGAAGAAGTCCTTATTGACCTCCTTGGTAACGAGGAGATTTAGCATTTCTTTGGACAGGTAGCGCGCATGGCTCAGATACTGATTTGTGGTCGAGACGGATTTGCCTAAGCGCAGGGCAAGCACCTTGATGACGTTTTCTTGCTTGTTATTCGCAAACTCTTCTCCCCTCCTGCTTCCCCCGTGACGAAAGGTCCTTAAGTCATGATTTGAGGCCAGCAGCATCTCCTGGAGGCGTCTCACATTTCGTACGATTTCCGCATAGCTTGCGATCCCTCCTTTGGGCTTTACCCGCAAAGCGGTCTTTCGGATAGCCAGCTCTTCGTCAGAATGGTCTGCCAGATACTCAACAGCACAGGTCACGGAAACTTTTCCACTGGCCTTCGCGCTTTCTATAAGGTCCCAACCATCGAGGCAGAAGCAGCCTTGCGGAGTCCTTGCGACAATCGGGTATTTGGAGTCCGTTGGCGCTTTGTAATCCGGGATCGATGTGAAATGCCGGATGACTTCAATCTCAAGATCTTCGTACCTTTCATCAATCGTCTCAGCATGAGAATGTTGATGTTGATCCACCAAGCCTCTCTGGGAGGGTTGATCAGGCTCTTCCTCTTGAAGAGCTGAAACGTGTACTGATTGATGCGAATGAATAGCGACCACCTGATTCAGGGGTCCGCCGGAAGCCAAATCCACACAAGGTGTTTCAATACCGGACGCATTATTGCTCGCATCCATTAACTGATCTTTGCGCATAAGATCCTCCCCATGAGTTTTGCCTGCACTGCTGCAGAGAAAGGGTTGATATTCAGGACTTTTTGGGAGGGTAACTCTTTTGGAAGTAAGCCCGTTGAGGGGGCTTAATAAAGGGTAAGTGTGAGGTAAGTCGGTCAGAACGTAAGAAAATAATTATGAGTTAATATTATCGGCAATTTTCTTTTAACCAAAAAGCCATCCTTAGTCTACTTTCTCGTTCCTCCTTCCCGCATATCCAAACACGTTATTCAAGAATTTCTCGACCTCTTTCCTATACTCGAATTCATTTGACATCTTTGAAAGCGGTTTTGATCTCCGAGAGAATGATTCCCACCTTTATTAAAAACGCGTCATCATGAACTCCCAGAGCGTCTTTGCCTCCACAGAGCCTGTTCAGCATCTCTCTTTCCCATTTCAGAAATTTCTGTTTGTCTTTCTTTAAGGTTCTAAGTTTATCAAGGTCAGAGGCTACTTCTGTGCTCTCAATGATCTCCCTTGAGTAGTGGACATTCCCCATCTGACTTATTTCGACGAGCGATGTCCCAGCCATCGTTAGAGAGGAATTTAATGATGAAGCCGCAGGAGATTTCTTGATGCTAGATGTTTCTGGAGTATTCCTTTTTCCCATTGATCCCACCTTCAGACATTGCAACTTTCTTCTTGTTCCGACGCCTTGGACGGTAGCTCAGTTGCAGGTCTCCTTTCCCTTCTTTCATCCTTTTGCGGTACCTTGATGCACAGCCGTGGCAGCAAAATTCTTTATTGCCTGTCTGGACAAACCACTTCCGCCTACCACCGGACCTCACTTGTAGGTCTCCTTTTCCTCCCTTCCACTTGCCGCAAAGCTTATCTTTACACTTCTTCAAATAATGCATGGACCATTTTAGGTCATCATTGAAACTTTCCTTATATCTAGAGATGAAGGGGTCGAAGTATCGCGGTACACGGCCGTCTATCGGCTTTGCGAACAAATCCTCATAGGATTTCGGCCGAAGAGGCCATTTCAACCTTTTGGAATCACCCTCCCGTAAATAATTCAGAAACTTATGGAACAGAAGAATAGCGATTGCAAATTCAATCTCCTCGTCCTTAATGGGCCCGAGAATTTCTTTAAACAGGTACGAATACTCTGCTTTGAAGAAGCCGGCCGGGGCTGGGGAAATAAATTCTTGCTGCCATGAATTATCCTCCAAATGTGTCCATTTTGGGCAGTCGACACAGTCTTGGATATTCATTTTTTGGCGCCAGAAATTTTCCTCCAGAATCTTCCAATAATGTTCAATTTGACCCGGGGCAGACATGTCTTCCTTGGTGAGATCCTCTTCTAAAAATTCATTGAGGAGATTAGCCATCCTTTGAGCCAAAACCCTTTCCTCTTTACTGGCCATAATTGTCCCTCCCTTGATAGTTTACGAAACTGAAGTGGTCGTAAACTGTTGAAATCATTGGTATTTTGATTGACAAGGAATTTATAATCGATTAATATTTAAAAGTCAAGTCCAAGATTAAAAGTCTTTTTCAGCCGGGAGAGAATTTATGGAAAAAAAGAAAAAAAGAATCAGTGGCGGCCAGCATAAAGTGATCCCGAAGCAGCAGATCAAGGAAGAGAAAAGGGACACAGGGAAGGAAGCAGGAAAGACAAAAAATGAAGTGACGGAGAAGCCTGCTTGTCAAATGAATACGACCGATACCCTGAAGGATGGCGGTGAAACTTCTTCCTTGACTCCCCAGGAGGAGAAGGAAGCCTTGAGGCTGCTAAAGAGCAGAAACTTACTCTATGAAGTAGGGGAACATATTCAGCAAGCTGGGGTCACAGGGGAGAGGAGGAACGGCCTTATTGTCTACTTATGCTGTACATCACGCATTCAAAGAAATCCTAATTCACTTTTGGTTAAAGGCGTGAGTGCGGCCGGAAAAAACCACCTCGTTCGAACGGTAGCTCAGTTCTTTCCCAAGCAGGCCTACAAGGAACTTAGCCGAATGACCGGACAGGTTCTCCTTTATTCCGATGAGCCCCTTGCCCACAGAGTAATACTGATTTGCGAAAAAGAAGGAATGGAACAGGCGCTCTACAACATAAGAGCAATGCAGTCCGAAGGAAAATTGGTTTTTGAAACGGTCCGAGGTCTGAAGGTGGAACATATTGAGAAGGAAGGTCCAGTCAGTTTTATAGTGACGACAACCTCCCCAATGATCCATTACGAGAATGAGACCCGAAATTGGTCGATCTTCATGGATGAAACCGACGACCAAACAAAGAGGGTAAAGGACAAGATTGCAGAGGCCTTTTCAGAAATCAATACAGATCTTTCTTTCTTGACTTTATATCAGGACGCCCAGCAGTTACTGAAATACTACCCGGTGAGGATTCCCTATGCCCAGTTCCTTAGCGAGAACACACCCAACAGGCCATTGAGGATGAGAAGAGATTTTGGAAAGCTCCTTGCTGGCATAGAGACAATCACCCTTCTGTATCAGTTCCAGAGGGAAATTAAGGAGGACAATGGGACCCAATACCTGGTGGCAACTCTTGAGGACTATTACATGGCGGCAATTTTATTAGGCCCAACTTTCAAAGAATCCCTCTCTGGCACGAGTGAGAGAACACAAAAAATAATCGAGGCAGTTATCTCTCTTTATGAAAAGAATGGAAACCAAGGGGTAAAAGTTAAAGAGTTGGAGGAGGATTTGAAGGTGTCCAGGGATACCATCGAAAGATGGATCGAACCAGCTATAGAAACCGGAGAGGTCGAAGTTCAGGGGTCGAAGGGACGAATCCCAAAGACATATACCCCTGGAGAAAAAAGAGAGTGGATAAGTGGGACAGATCTACCGACTCCGGAACAGTTGGCGAAAGCCTTCCCTATGTTGGGCCAACGTTCCAGCGTGATCGATCCTATCACGGGGGCGGAGGTACTTATTAAATAGAATGATGAAAGGTATAACTCTAGGCTGCGGAGGTTAGGAGGTTGATCTTACCGTCTTTATTTTCAAACAGTTAAACCTCAGGAATCGTTTTGCGGAGGTTTGCGGAGGTTCTGAGGTTACGGCATTCGAAAACATTACAACCTATATAAGGCTTATCAATGGAACAGCGGCTTTTAGGGATTGAAGAATTGAGCGAGTATCTTGGGATCAGGCCCCAGACAATAAGGAATCGTTTGAGCGGGGGGACTTTTCCAACACCGGCAAAGAAAGTGTGCGGTCGGGTTAAGTTCGACCGAAGGGATGTGGAGAAATATTTGGATAGGCTGAAGCCGTCCTACGCGAAATGCGAAGATCGCGAAGCCGGGGGCGTTGACAGCAAGGGGCGCATCTGAGATACTATTTTTTAGAAGGGAGGTGGTGTCTCAGTAATCCCCATTTTGCCGGTTCCTCTGGATAGAAGGGAGGAAGATAAAATGGGTGTTTATAGGCAAAAGGACAGTAAGGGCAGACATTATGGCCCTTATATCGTCCAATACCCTTACCGAAGGGATCCCATTACCGGCAGAGCCGTCAGGACGAGCATCCAGGTCTACGGCTCGAAGAGATTGGCGGAACAGGTGTACCAGCGCAAGCTGGGGGAGTGGGAGAAGAAGAAGCGTCTGAAGAAGGAAAGCTGGAAGGAATACACATTCAACGAGCTTATGGAATGGTATCTGACCCATCCGAAGGCCAAGGCTAAGAAGACCTACAGCAGGGACGTTGAAACGGCGGGAGTGCTCAGGAAGCAATTCGGAAAGAAGCTTGCAAACGAAATCAAGCCCACGGACATCGAGTCGTTCCAGGCTCGGATGCTCACCACGCTTTCCAAGAGAGGCACTCCATACAAACCGGCCACGGTCAACCGTTTTGTCACGCTGCTCAAGAGGATGTACAACCTGGCTGTCAGAGATGATTTGGTAGAGAAGAACCCCTGCTGGAAGGTCTCTTTCCTGCCTGAAAGGAATGCAAGGGGCCGAGTCGCCTCTCCGGAAGAGCTTGAAGCCCTAATGAAGGAGCTTCCGGAATATTCCCTCATCTTGACCATCGGCTATTATCTTGGGATGAGGGAAGGGGAGATACTGGCATTGAGGCGGAAGCAGGTCCATTTCTACGAGGACAAGCCGGACGAAGGGTTCATTGAGCTGCGCGACGGCGAAACCAAGACCGGGGAAGGAAGGAGAGTCCCTTTTGGCATCGAGGTGGGTGCTCCACTGAGGCAATGGATGAGCGGCCGGAAAGGCAAGCCCGACGGCCTTCTGTTCGTGACCAGGAACGGAAACTACTTGGGCAACTTCCGAAGAGCCTTCCGGCGGGCGTGCAGGCGGGTGGGCATCAAAGGCCTGTGGTTCCACGACTTCAGGCACACCGCTGTCACGAACATGCGAAAAGCCGATGTGGATACCACCGTCATAATGGCCATCTCCGGGCACAAAACTATGGCTATGTTCAACCGCTACAACCGCGTCGACCTGGACGACGGCAGGATCGCCATGAAGAAGCTGCAAGCCTACCTTGCGAAAACCGAGGAGAAGGGCAATAAAATTGACTTAGGATTGACTTTGGGCTTCCAGGATGGAAACGCCGCTTTGGCTTAACCTATTGAATTAATTGGTGGCGGTGCAGGGATTTGAACCCCGGACACTGCGGATATGAGCCGCATGCTCTGACCGACTGAGCTACACCGCCGAATTATTAAATTTTACCGAATCCCCAATAATTGTCAATACATTTTCCCCAAAAAATAGACAATGACTTGATCCCAATCCTCCTCTCCCTTGAGGGGAGAGGGTTGGGTGAGGGTGGGAGGAGAGATTTGGCCACTCTTCCCACTAATGGCGAGGTTCGAGGATGAGGCAGAGGCCGTCGTGAAGGATTGCCGGAAGATGATTGAAAATGACATTTTTGTGGGGGTTGTGTTATGATCGTTTTCGATGAAACGAAAGACTCTAAGAAACGTGATCTTTCTGCTAGTCTCTCTGGCAGTCCTTCCTTGCGCCGTTGAAGAACCGTTTGCATCATCCCCCCATTTTGATTTTAATATTCAGTCCCATCATCTGATCATCCAGATGGATCCCTCCCGGCATCTCCTCAAGGCGGAAGATCGGCTTGAGATAGACGTGAAACGGGGAAGGTCCCCAACCCTTTCACTCCTCCTCAATCCTCACCTGAAAATCAGCCGGATCGTTGACCAGAGAACGGGACAGCCACTGTCTTGGTCTGAGGCCAATTTTTCAGCACACGCCAATCGGTTGGATCTCTCTCTTCAGGAAATGGAGGAGCCTCTGAGTCTCTCGATTTCTTACGAAGGTTCTATCTATGATCCTATCGTCAAGGAGAAGGAGCTTCCATTCGTAAGAGGAGATAAGACCTCCGGGCTCGTCGGTTCGGAAGGGGTCTATTTGTCATCGGATTCACACTGGTATCCTGACAGACCCGATTCAATAGCTACGTTCCAGGTCGAGGCGACCATTTCAGACCCATTTCGGATCGTCACCCAGGGTGAACTGGTGTCTGAAAAGCTTAAAGACGGTAGCTGGGTAAGCAAGTGGGTGAATGCACTGCCGGCTGAAAGCCTCACGCTCGTCGCCGGCAAATATTCTGTCAAAACACGGAAGGTGGACGGCATCAAAATCTCCACTTATTTTTTCCATGAGGATGACCGGTTTTCAGAGACCTTTCTCAATAGTGCTGAAGAATATCTAAAAATTTATTCAGACCTGCTGGGCCCATTCCCCTTCAAAAAGTTTGATATTGTCCAGAACTTTTTCTCAAGGGGCTATGGATTTCCAACCCTGACTCTACTCGCGCCCGAAGCCATCCGGCAGGCGAAAGAATTCCTCAAGCCGGGTACCCTGGATCATGAGATCGTGCATTCCTGGTGGGGGCACTATGTCAGCGAGAAACCCGGCACGGGCAATTGGGTGGAGCCCCTAACCACTTATTGCGCCAATTATTACGATAAAGAGTTGAAGGTTGGGAAGGACGTGGCCCACAAATACCGGCAGGATGTGATGCAGAAGTACGCCGTTAAAGTGCTTCTTTCAAAAGATTATCCTCTTCGGAAGTTCGAGGGAAAAGAGACGGAGTTGGATGCGCAGATCGGCTACGGAAAAGGCTCCATGGTCTTTCATATGCTCCGGAGGGTGATTGGGAAAGACCTCTTCTTCGCCAGCTTGAGACAATTTGCAATGCGATACGGCGGAAAACAAGCAAGCTGGGAGGATATTCAGAAAGTCTTTGAAGAGATGGGTGGGAAGCGGCTGAATCGTTTCTTTTCTGAATGGTTGGATCGGCCTGGCGGGCCCCAGCTGAAGTTGGAAAATGTTGGAGTTCAGGCCACCGCCGATGGGTTCGTCATCTCAGGGGAGGTGGTTCAGGAGGGGGACATATACGAGCTTCCCCTTCTCGTTGAAGTCGATGATGGGGTGGGAAAGAAACGCCTTATTTTGGAGGTTTCGAAGAAAAGAAGCTCTTTTTCCATGGAAGTTCCCAGAATGCCGTTGAAGCTCACTTTGGACCCCGATGATCAACTCTTTCGAAGGTTGTACCCGGAAGAAATTATCCCCGGATTGAATGCTTTGCTGGAAGACCCTGAGAAGGTCCTTATCCTCTCGGATCAAGGAGATGAGGAGAGTCGAAAGATCTATTTTGAACTGGCCAAGAGGGTGAAAGAGCTAAAGGGTGGGCAAATCCTATCGGCCAAAGAGGCGACCGAAGAGAAACTGAGAAACTCCTCTGTGATGCTTTTGGGTGAAAGCTGGAAGACTCCGATCCTCTCCAAATTCCTGTCCCATCTTCCAAAGCCCATGGATCACAAAGAGGGTTCATTCTTTATGAAGGGGGAGAAAGTGGATGAAGAAGATGAATCCCTTCTTCTTAGCTTTCCCAGGCCTCTTTCTCCGGGGAAATGGGTGAGCCTCTACTTCGGACGTTCTGCGGGTGCTCTTTCCCGGGCCCGGTCCCTCTTCTTCTACGGCTGGGATAGCTACATCCTTTTCAAGAATGGAAGGCCGAAAGAGAGGGGAGATTTTCCTCCAAGAAGCTCGCTTGTCTCGCACAATTTCCTGTCCAAAGATGATTTCGTCAAGGTAGAGCAACAGCAATTGAGGGAGCATGTCGCCTATCTGTCCTCCCCTGAGCTGGCCGGACGATTCCCGGGAACCTTAGGTCATCAAAAAGCGCAGACGTACCTGATCAAGCAATTGGAAGGGATGGGGTTGACGCCGGTTACTCAATCCTTCTCCATTGCCGTAAAAGAGGTCAAAGATGCTACCTTGGTTTTGAAGGCGCCCAATAGGGAACAGAACCTTAAGGCCATTCCCTTTCGGTTTTCCGCGCAAGGAAAATGGGAAGGCCCTTTCGTATGGATGCGTGAAAACAAAACAGATGAGATGGACAAACTCTTTGATAAAGGGGCCATGATTTTTCTGGATCTCACGAAAGAGTTTCACTATGAGCAGTTTTTAAGAAAGGTAAAGGAAGTTCAACAGAAGGGGGCCAGAGCCATTCTTTTCCTGACGAAGAAAGAGGATTTAGATTATTTGGCGCCCTATCTCACTTACCCTTCCTATTTCCCTCCGAAACTGGATGAGAAGCTACGCAAGAGAGAACAGGGAGACAGCCCTGTCCAGCGTTTGATCGAGGCTTCGAGGGTAGCGACAGGGGCCAAGGAACCGGATTTCTCAATTCATATCCCGGTCTTTTTCGTTCCCTACACCCCGGGGGAGGAAGATTGGACGAAGGGCATTCTCGACCAGGAGGATGTTTCCTTCGAAATCGGTCTTCAGTTTAAGAGGATGCGGTTTAAAGACGCAAATATCGGGGTGATGATGGAGGGCCATGATCCAAACAAGCAAAAGGAGTTTCTGCTCCTGGGCGTCCACTATGATCACCTGGGAAAAGATGAAAAAAGTGGAAAGACCTATCCGGGAGCGGAGGATAATGCATCAGGGGTTTCGGCCCTCTTAGAAATCGGAAGGTCTCTGGCGAAGAGAAACACGGATTTAAAAAGGAGCGTGATCCTGGTCTTCTTCGGAGGCGAGGAGTGGGGATCGTGGGGATCCCGTTACTTCGTCAATCACCCCTTTGTTCCTCTGACACAGATCAAGGCAATGTTCTCTTTGGATACGCCCGGCGGCACGACGGACGAAAAAGAAGTCTTTTTGATCGGAAGCTCCATCCAGCCCTCTCTGGCGCAGCTAAGCCGGAGGTTCTTGGAGCCCTTGGGAATCAGAGAAGGAAGGAACATCGACCCGTATTCGTTCGAGCTTGGGAGGGATCATTATCTTTTCCATCAAAAGGGGATCCCGACATTGGACTTTGTTGCATCGGATTACAAAAAGACGCGTGCCTCCCACGATCATCTCGAATCCGTCAATTTTGAGAAGCTCGCAGATGTGAGCAAACTCATCTATCTAACCGCCTATGAATTTCTAACGGAGCCGTCCAACCCGATAGGGAAATAAGAAGAGACGCGGTGAAACGGAGATACGGAGACGCGGAGATGGAAAGACAGGGAGAATGGCTGATTTCAGAATGCGGAATGCGGAATCGAAAAGATAAGACGTGGTGAAACGGTGATGAGGAGATGAGTGATGCGAATCGCCTATTTTGATTGTTTTTCGGGAGCCAGCGGGGATATGATTCTCGGTTCCCTGATCGATGCCGGGCTGAGCCCTCGAGGACTGAGGGAAGAGCTGAAAAAACTCCGAATCCCGACCGTGCGTTTAAAAACGGAGAGGGTTTTGAAGGGGAGTCTCGCGGCCACCCAGGTGATCGTTGAAGGAAGAAATGAGAAGAGAACCCATCGCAATTTGAAAGAGATTCTGAGGATCATTGAAAGAAGCGGAGTGGAAACCGATGTGAAGGAGAAGAGCAAGGAAATTTTCAAGCGGATTGCTTCGGTGGAGGCGAAGATCCACCGAACTCCGGCGGAGGAGGTCCACTTTCATGAAGTGGGCGGACTGGATTCCATTGTCGACATTGTCGGGTCGGTATGGGGCATCCGACAGCTGGGGATTGAAAAGACCTATGTCTCCAGGGTGAATGTGGGAGGAGGATTTGTAAAATGCGAACATGGAACCCTTCCGGTCCCAGCCCCTGCGACACTTTTGTTGATGGAAGGGAAAACGATCTTTTCGTCGGGAGTGGAGAGGGAGCTTTTCACGCCCACGGGTGCCGCTATCCTCACCACACTGGGATCTGAGTTCGGTTCAATGCCTCCGATCAACATAGACCGAATTGGCTATGGGGCCGGCCGAGCCGACCTCCCCCATCCGAATCTTCTGAGGCTGATCGTCGGGACCTTGGGGTCGGCCTTTGGAAAAGAAAGGGTCGTCGTCATCGAAACGAATATTGATGACATGAACCCTCAGTTCTATGACTATGTGATGGAAAAACTCTTGGCCATGAAAGTCCTCGAGGTGTTCATCACTCCCATTCTGATGAAGAAGAATCGGCCAGGCCATCTGCTCACCGTGATCTGTCCGTCCGAAATGCTGGCTTCTGTCATAAAATTTCTTTTCGAAGAGACGACGACGATTGGTTTGAGATGGCATGAAGAGGAGAGGGCGAAGGCCGACAGGGAAATCATACCCTGTCAAACGAAGTATGGAAGAATCCGTTTCAAAGTGTCGAGATGGGAAGGCAAGGTCGTCAACCTTTCCCCGGAATATGAAGATTGTAAGAGGTTGGCCTTAGAAAAAGGAGTTCCTCTTAAACAGATCTTTGAGGAGGCGAAAAAGGAGATCATTACCCTTCAAAAAGGTGGGCGGAGACCTTCCCACCTCCAAGAGAAATGAACCCCCATAAACCCATGATTGATTGGTATTATTGTCATTTTCCCTCGGCGCAAGACGCCTAAACCAGCCTATTTGTCGTTTTTCCACTTTCTTGATATTTACGCCTATCGAGCTTACATTATATATCAAAGAAGGGAGGTGCTTTCGATGAATTATAAAAGGGCCCTTTATTTTATAAGCGTTTTGTCAGCCTTAGTCCTTTTCATGCCTTTTCAAGGACGGGCTCAATTATTTCCGTACGAGGGAGGACCAACCAAACCAGGTACGCATGCCCCAGTCATCACCCATGCCTTTGCCGTCGAGAAGGGATATTATGGATATATTTGGAAAATCTATCTTGAGGCAGATGATCCAGATGGGGACATGCTTCGAATCGCCTCGATGGTGGACGAGGTGGGTTATGGTCATTACCCGACCGATTGGATCTATCTGAAACCTCAATATCAAAAGCACTTCAAGGGGTATATCCAGTGGAATACGTACAGTACAAATGCAGGGTACTTGCCTGAGTGGACACAGATTACCCTGAAGGTTGCTGTATTTGACAAGGCTGGGAACGAGAGCAATGAGGTCGTTCTCCCGTTCAGTTTCGAGTTAACGCCGAACCAATATGCGTATACCCTGCCCGCTCCTTTCGATCAGGGGAATCTCCCAAGGCTGGGGTATGTCGATGTCGATCTTTATTATCCTGGTGAGGGGGGGTACGGGAGGATAGGTCATTGGTAATCCTTATACTGTAGAAACACCCAATTTTGAGGGCCGCTGTGTAAAAGCGGCCCTTTTTATTTCTTCGTGAGTTTTGATCGATGCACTCCCAGGGCTGGGCTTTGGCGGGCTCTTTTATTTCTTCTTGCTTTTCTCAATGGGGAATGGTAGAAATTTTTTATCATCTTATATTCCATCATACGGGAGGGATACCATGAGCCAAAATATCTTTCGAAGGAATTCGGTTATCGCTTTGTGGCTGCTGATCGTTCTGAGTGCGACGTGGATGGGCTGTACGACAACGGTGAAGGAGCGCCAGCAGGGTCAGCCTGCAGGAGGAGTGACGGGAGAGGCGACGTCAGAGGAGGGGATGGGTAAGTATTATTATTTCGACGATGTCCGTGTCCCAAGCGAGTTGAATTATAGGCAGAATAAGTCTTTTGTCTATGAGACTCCCGGATTTAAAGCGGGCATTCTGGTTTTTTCAAAATGGCGTCTCGATGTAGACTCCTTGATGGATTTCTTTAACTACCAAATGGGAAAAGACAATTGGAAAGCAGTGAACAGCTTTAAGGGGAAAGAATCCGTTCTCAATTTCTCAAAACCGGATAAAACGTGTACGATCAAGATTGTTGAAAAATGGTATGGTACGGCCGTTGTGGAAATTCGAGTGGGTCCGTTAGGAGAAAAGAAGATGTAAGAGTCAGGTATGCTATTGGATCAATTCAAAAGGGCCATTGACTGCCACCGTTTAGTGGAAAAAGGTGATCGGTTGATTGTGGGTGTCTCGGGAGGGGTGGATTCAATGGTCCTCCTCCATCTATTATACGCCTGCCGCGAAGCGTTTGACCTCTCACTTATCGTAGCTCATGTCAATCATGGTTTCCGACCCGTCGAGTCGGAAGACGAAGCCGAGATGGTTCGGAAGGAGGCGGCACGGCTTGGCTTGCCTTTGGAATACGGACAATTCAATGTAAAAGAATTTCAAAAAACGATGGGGCTCTCTCCGCAGGATGCAGCCAGAAGGATTCGTTTCCACTTCTTTTATAACCTTCTCCAAAGGCATGAAGCACAGAAGATCGTACTCGGCCACCACGCGGATGATCAGGTGGAGACGGTGCTCTTAAAACTAATCAGGGGATCTGGGTTACAGGGCCTAAAAGGGATGCTTCCCATTCGGGAAGGAAGGGTGATTCGACCTCTTCTTGGAGTGTGGAGGGAGGAGATTCGAACCTTCGCCGCAGAGAAAAAGGTCCCTTTTCTACTAGATTCGTCAAATCTCGAGAGCGATTACCTTCGGAACAGAATCCGCCTGACTCTGATTCCGTTGATGGAAAGGGAGTATCAGCCGAATTTCAAAGAGACCCTCCTGAGGACCTCGAACATTCTCAGGGAAGAAAATGACTATTTAGAGAAAGGCGCCGAGGCGGCGTATCAAGAGATTGTCCGGAAGGAGAAGGATACCCTTTTCTTCAAATTCTCAGAATACCGATCCCTTCATCAAGCCGTTCAGTGGAGAGTGATGAAGAAGATCTTGGAGAAAGTTTATAATTGGGGAACGGGCGTGGAGGAAGGAGAGTGGTCAGAGGTTCATAAAATTTATGAGAAATTGCGCCAATCTTCTCCAAGTTTTCTTCTCGAGTTGCCCCATGGAGCCTGGGTTGAGAAACGCTACGACCTGGTTTTGTTGGGGAAGGGAAAGGTAAAACCGTTACCGCCTTTTGAAGTTGAACTTCGCTCCCCGGGCAGTACCTTTATCGAAGAGATTGGAAAGGAAGTGGTCGTTGAGGAGACGGATCGACACAAGCTTAAAGATTACAATGGACCTGCCAACACAGCTCTCGTGGATTACGGAAGCCTACAATTTCCGTTGAAGATGAGGAATTTCAGACCGGGCGATCGGTTCCATCCGTTGGGAGTGAAAGGAACTCAAAAGTTGAAAGAATTCTTTATTGATCATAAGGTCCCAAAGGTTGAGAGGCCCAATATCCCCCTGCTCGTTTCAGGAGAGAGGATTGTATGGATCGTCGGGTATCGCATTGATGAACGGGCAAAGGTGACCGAGAAGACAGAAAAGGTCTTGGTAGTAAAGATCGTTTAGAAAGAACCATCAACTTCCCCTTACTTATTCAATCCCGCAAACCCTGCAACAGCCCTTGACAACCGACAGAACATTAGGTTAATAAATCCTAATTCCTATAGAAAAAGTATGATTTAATAACTCATGAAAATTTCAACGAAAATCAGATATGGGGCAAGGGCGATGTTAGAGCTTGCCTCTCATTATGGGGAAGGGCCTATTGAGTTGAAGGAGATAGCCAGGAAGGAAGATATTTCCCTAAAGTATCTTGAGCAGGTGATCAATCCGCTTCGTGCTGCGGGTTTGGTGAAATCAATTCGTGGGTCCAAAGGCGGGTATTCGTTAGCGAAGGCTCCTTCTCAAATCTGTTTGTACGATGTGGTTGAGACCCTGGAGGGAGCGCTCAATTTGGTTGAATGTTTGCATGATTCGAAGGCCTGTCAGAAAACCTCCTCGTGTGTCACTCGAGATATCTGGAAAGAAGTTTCGGATGCCATCTCACAAATTTTTTATTCCGTTACCTTGGAAGATATGGTTAACCGGAGAAAGGAAAAAGAAGGACGCGACTCGGCGACGTACCAGATTTAAATATGCTCTGCGCATAGCGCTAAGCGCTCAGGGTCATTTTTTAGGAGCAGCGATGGCAAAAATAGCCAACTTCATCTCTGAATTGATAGGACGGACCCCTTTGTTGAAATTGAATCGAGTCACCGTGGGGTGTAAAGGCCAGGTCATAGCGAAACTCGAGTCCTTTAACCCCTGCGGAAGTGTGAAAGACCGCATCGGCTATGCGATGATTGAAACGGCTGAGAAGGCAGGTTTGATAAAGGAGGATACGGTTATTTTAGAACCTACGAGTGGAAATACGGGGATCGCTTTGGCATTTATCTGCGCGGCGAAGAAATATCCCTTGGTTCTGACGATGCCGGATACCATGTCTATTGAACGCGTTCATCTTCTTAGAACGTTTGGCGCGGAGGTTATCCTGACGCCCGGAAATGAAGGGATGACGGGTGCGGTGAGGATGGCGGAAGAGATGGCTTCAAAGGATGCTCGATATTTTATTCCACAGCAGTTTAAGAACCCTGCGAATCCCGAGATCCACCGAAAGACCACCGCTCTGGAAATCTGGGAAGATACGGATGGGCAAGTGGATGTCTTAGTGGCGGGTGTGGGAACAGGAGGGACGATTAGCGGAATTTCTGAAGTCCTCAAGAAAAGAAAGCCGGAATCCAGAGTCATCGCCGTGGAACCGAAGAATTCTCCGGTCCTTTCAGGAGGGAGACCAGGACCCCATAAGATACAGGGGATCGGTGCCGGTTTTGTTCCAGAAGTGTTTCGAGCGGACTTGGTCGATGAGGTCATTGAAGTATCGGACGAGGATGCCGGAGGAATGACAAGAAAGCTGGCCAAAGAAGAGGGGGTATTGGCAGGGATCTCCTCCGGTGCAGCGGCATGGGCAGCCATTGAGGTAGCCAAGAGGCGAGAGAGCGAAGGGAAGATGATCGTCGTCATCCTGCCCGACACAGGGGAACGATATATCAGCACCCGGCTGTTTAATGGGATAAAATAAAAGTTCGGAGTTCAGAGTTCGGAGTATCAATGCCAACAGTTATAAAATCAAAGCTAACTACGAATTATTTTCTCCGCATTCCGCAATCTGCACTCCGCAATCGAATCAGGGGGTGATCTTATGGTATGGATCATGGGTGGCCCCGATATGGGGATGGATTAGAGTTAAGAATTAAGAGTTGAGAGTTGAAATCCGAATTCTGAAACCCGTGGTCTGCAGTTAAACTATTCGGAGGTAAAACATGGCCAAAACCATTGAGGAGATAAATGATAAGATTAAGAAGGGAAAAGCCGTTGTGCTCACGGCAGAGGAGATTATCGGGTATGCTGCTGAAAAAGGAGCGAAAAAGGCAGCTCAGGAGGTAGATGTCGTCACCACAGGAACCTTTGGCCCAATGTGTTCCTCGGGGGCCTATTTCAACGTAGGACACACAAAACCCCGGATCAAACTGGGAGGGGGAAAGACCTATCTCAACGATGTCCCGGTCTACACAGGTCTTGCGGCGGTCGATTTTTTCTTAGGGGCGACTGCAATGCCAGATGATGATCCAAGGAATAGAATCTATCCTGGAAAGTTCGCCTATGGGGGAGCCTATGTGATTGAGGAACTGGTTGCCGGCAAGGATGTAAGACTTACGGCAACCGCTTATGGGACAGATTGTTATCCCAGGAAGACTTTGGAAACGTATATCTCCCTCAAGGATATGAACGAGGCAGTTCTTTTCAACATAAGAAATGCCTACCAAAACTATAATGTGGCTGTCAATCTTTCAGATCGAATGATCTATACTTACATGGGAGTTCTTCAGCCCAAGATGGGTAATGCGAACTACTGCAACGCCGGACAGCTGAGCCCCCTCATGAACGACCCCTTTTACAAAACCATCGGGATCGGTACTCGAATCTTCCTGGGTGGAGGGATAGGATATGTCGTGGGAAATGGAACTCAGCATAACCCCGACGTGAAACGGACGGAAGGCGGTATTCCTAAGGTGACCGCTGGGACCCTTGCCGTAAAGGGAGATCTCAAGATGATGAGCCCGAAGTGGCTGAGGGGAACTTCCTTTACCGGGTATGGAGTGACCCTCACCGTTGGTATCGGAGTTCCCATTCCCGTATTAAATGAGGAGATCCTTCGGTATACTACGGTTCGGGATGAGGAGATATTGGCTCAAGTGGTGGACTATAGCGATTCCTATCCTCAGTGTAATCCCGGAAGCCTCGGTGAGGCGAATTATAGGCAACTCAAGAGCGGCAGGATTACGGTCCAGGGAAAGGAGATTCCAACCGCTGGCCTCTCCAGCTATCTGAAAGCCAGGGAAGTGGCTCAGACCTTGAAGGAGTGGATCGAAGCGGGAAAGTTCTTTTTGACCCGGCCCGTTGAACTTCTGCCCTCTGTCGATTCCGGGGTTGTTCTTAAAACCTTGAAAGAACGACCCATTAAAAAAATATAGCAGATTGCAGACTTCCTCACCCTTCTCCTCTCGCCGTCGCCTGCCTGCCGGCAGGCAGGGGGAGAGGGCGGGGTGGAGGGGATCCGAAACCTAAAAAGAGGTGTCCCATGCAGAAAAAAAGAATTGTTCTCAATTACCCTCAGCATCTCGTCGATCAACCCGTTCTCTCAAAACTCGTCAAGGATTATGATTTGGTCGTCAATATCATGAGAGCCCGGATTACACCCAAGGAAGAGGGAAGGCTCGTCTTAGAGCTTACCGGGAAGAGGGCCGGGATGGAGGCAGGGCTCAAATATCTCAGCGAGATAGGTGTGCAGACCCAATCTTTGGCCCAGGACGTCAAATGGCATGAGGATCGCTGCACCCACTGCACGGCCTGTATCAGTGTCTGTCCTATGAAGGCATTGGATGTCCAAAGGACGAATATGGAGGTCTCCTTTAAACGGGACAAGTGCATTGCCTGTGAACTGTGCATTCCGGTCTGTCCTTACCAGGCCATGGAAATCCTTTTTTGATAGGGGTCAAGGGGGCCTGGGATTCAAGGGTCGAAGCGGGCAGATTCTCGTAAACCAACGTAAATTCACAAACGATTACTATTCGTACGCTTGATAAACATTGCAGCGGCCTCATCGACGGCGTTGATTGAGACATCGTTGACAGTGCCTGCCCTGTACCATCATAAGGTTCAGGGCAGGCCGTCGGCCAGGAATGCGGACGATACTCTAAAAAGGTGAAGCGGAGATGAGTCAAAGGGTAGTGGTTGCCATGAGTGGGGGCGTGGATTCGAGCACGACTGCCTGGCTCCTCAAGCAAAAAGGCTATGAAGTCATCGGGGCGACGATGTGTATCGGAATGACGGACAGAGCCCGGGGAGGGCCGGCCCGGTGTTGCGGTGTTGCCGACATCGAGGATGCCAGACGCGTCGCGCTTGAACTCGATATTCCTTTTTATGTTTTCCATCTCAGAGAGGAGTTTGAAAAAGAAGTCGTCCAATATTTTTGCGACGAGTACGCTAAAGGGAAAACGCCTAACCCTTGCATCCTATGCAATGAGAAAGTAAAGTTCGGCTCTTTTTTGAAGAGGGCCTTGGAACTGGAGGCAGATTTTATCGCCACGGGCCATTATGCAAGATTGGATTTCGACGAAAGGATCGGACATTATTTTTTAAGAAAAGGCGTGGATCAAAAGAAGGATCAATCCTATGTCCTTTTCTCTTTGACTCAGGACCAATTTCGTCATACGCTATTTCCATTGGGAGAGCTTCGGAAAGAAGAAGTGAGGAACAAGGCGCTTCAACGGGGTCTTCGGGTACATGACAAACCCGACAGCCAGGAGGTCTGTTTTATTCAGGAATCGTCTTATCATTCTTTTTTATCCGAGAGGTTTGAAAAGTCGTTTGAACCGGGTCCCATGGTCGATAGAAAAGGGAACGTCTTGGGAAGACATAAAGGAATCCCTTTCTACACCATTGGCCAGCGAAGGGGTCTTCACCTGGCAAAAGGAAAGCCTCTCTACGTGATTGGGATCGATCGAGAAAAGAATACGATTGTCATTGGAGAAGAAGAAGAGGTTTACGGTGACACATTTATTGTCGAATCTGTCAACTGGATTGTTCCACGGGAAAGGATTCCTTTCCATCAGACCCAGGTGAAGATCAGGTATAACCATCCTGGCTCGGAGGCCGGCCTCTCACCCAAGGGGGAGGGTGAATTGGAGGTGAAGTTCAAGTCGCCTCAGAAGGCTATCACTCCCGGGCAAGCAGCGGTTTTTTACGATGGGGATACCGTGCTCGGAGGAGGATGGATAAAAAAAGTTCTGAGTTAAAAATTACGAGTTCAGAGTTCAGAGCTGAGAGTTCAGAGTGATGAGTTTAGAGTTAAATATTAAGACTCAAAAATTAAGGGAAATAATTCAATCGATGGGGAAGGTGCTGGTTGCCTTTTCAGGGGGGGTGGATAGCACCCTCCTTCTGAAGGTGGCTCAAGATACCCTCGGGGATGGGAATGTCCTTGCTGTCACGGCACATTCTCCTCTTTACCCGGAACGGGAATTGGCAGGAGTAAGGAAACTGATTCGAACCTTAAGAACGAGACACCGCCTGATCGAATCGAATGAGCTGGAGATTCCCGGATTCTCAAAAAATCCTCCCAACCGATGCTACCACTGCAAACGGAAGCTCTTCGGAGAATTATTGGAAGTGGCCAGAGAAGAAGGGATCTCCTGTATCGTCGAAGGCTCCACCTTAGACGACGACAAGGACCACAGACCCGGAAGGGTGGCGGTTCAGGAGCTGGGGATCAGAAGCCCCCTCAAAGAAGCCTCCTTCACAAAAATGGAAGTGAGGGAATTGTCCAAAGCATTGGGGTTGCCCACATGGGATAAACCTTCTTTCGCCTGCCTCGCGTCGCGATTTCCTTACGGAGAGAAAATCGATGAAGAGGGATTGAGAATGGTCGATGAAGCAGAGGATTTCCTGTTTGGATTGGGGTTCAAGCAGGTCCGGGTGCGCCACTACGGGAATCTGGCGAGAATCGAAATTCTCAAGGAAGAAATGCAACGTCTGATCGACGGCCCGTTGAGAGAGAAAGTGGCAGACCGTTTGAAAGAGATTGGCTATCGCTACGTCACGCTGGATCTTCAGGGTTTCCGCTCTGGGTCCATGAATGAGGTTCTACGATGAGAGCCATCGCTCTCCTATCCGGAGGGCTCGACAGTACGCTCGCGGCCAAGGTGGTCATGGAACAGGGAATCGAACTCGAGGCCCTCAATTTTATGACGTTATTTTGCACCTGCACCAGCCGGGGGGCTACCTGTCTGGCGTCTCAAAAGGCCGTTGAAACGCTGGACATTCCTTTGAGAATATTCAATGTCTCCGAGGAATACCTCGGCGTGGTGAAGGATCCCAAACATGGTTATGGGAGAAATATGAATCCCTGCATCGATTGCCGGATTTTCATGCTGAAGAAAGCCAAGGCCTATATGCAGGATTCGGGAGCCGCTTTCATCGTTACGGGTGAAGTGCTGGGACAAAGACCCATGTCCCAAAGAAAAGAGGCGATGCGGCTGATTGAAAAGGAGGCAGAACTCGAGGGTCTCATCCTGCGACCCCTCTCTGCCAACGTCCTTCCAATGACCGTTCCGGAAAAGCAAGGATGGGTAGATCGGGAGAAGTTGTTAAAGTTTCAGGGACGGTCGAGAAAGCCTCAGATCCAATTGGCAGAGCATTATGGCATTCATGACTATCCATGCCCTGCCGGCGGATGTCTTCTTACAGACCCTGGGTTTGCAAAGCGCATGAAAGACTTGATGCTCCACGAACCTGCCTTTTCCATGAACGATGTCCACCTTCTTAAGATCGGGAGACATTTTCGGCTCTCCGACGGAGTGAAATTGGTGGTCGGGAGGAATGAGGAAGAGAACCGAAAGATCGAGACCTTTGCTCAGGAGCAGGATCTTCTATTTAAGCTATCCGGTTTCCCGGGGCCCCTTTCTCTCCTGAGAGGAAAGGCCGATGGAAGAGATATCGAGAAGGCGGCAGCCATCACAGCTCATTATAGCAAGGCAAAAGACTTAGGGAATACAGAAGTAATCTATAAGATTGTGAATGAAGATCGCTATCGATCTCTTTCTATCTCGCCTATTCCGAGGGGAGAAATTGAGAGACTGATGATCAATGAGTAAAACCCCCAACCGCCGACTTCTGGAGGGCAGGCGGCCAGTCTCTTGAGAGGGAAGGGAGGGGGGCGGAGAATATGGCGAAAGGGCTAAGGGAGCAACCATGAGAAGAGAAATCCGGAAGATTGGAGATAAGGTTCTCGAAGGAAAGGACGTCAGTATGAAGGATGTGCTTCCCCTGTTAGGGACAAACGGGCCTGATGTCTTGGACCTTGCTGCTGCGGCCAATCGCGTGAGAGAGGAGTTCAACGGGAACAAGATCGATCTCTGTTCACTGCTCAGTGTCAAATCAGGAAAGTGCCCCGAGGACTGCGCTTTCTGCGCCCAGTCGGCTCACTACAAAACGGAAGCCCCTGTTTATCCTCTAATGGATATACAGCGAATAGTAGAAGAGGCTAAGGAGGCCCAGGCAAGAGGGACGGGCCGCTTCTGTCTCATCACGAGTGGTCGGGAGGTAAGTGACAAAGAATTTGAGACCATTCTGGATGCGCTCGGCCGAATACGGAGAGAAACAACCCTCGACCTCGATTGCTCTTTGGGAACGTTGAGCAAAGAAAGGGCAGAATCTTTGAGAAAGGTTGGGGTGACCCGATATAACCATAACGTGGAAACGGCGGAGAGCCATTTTCTCCAAATATGCACGACCCACTCTTTTAGGGACCGCGTGAAGACCGTTGAGGTTTTGAAGGGACAGGGATTCTCGGTCTGCTGTGGAGGAATCATCGGTCTGGGAGAATCCCTTCAGCAACGCCTGGAACTTGCCTTCTCCCTTAAGCAACTTGGGATCGACTGCATTCCCTTCAATATTCTTAATCCCAGACCCGGGACGCCTTTGGAGAATTCGGAACCCATCCCTCCCATGGAGGTCATCAAGACCATTTCTCTGTTTCGTCTCGTTTTACCCAAAGGGACGATAAAGATTGCGGGCGGGAGAGAAGCCAATCTGAGAGATTTGCAGTCCCTTGCCCTTCTCGCCGGTGCAAACGGCCTGATTGTGGGAAATTATCTGACAACCCCCGGCCGGAACGCGGAGGACGATTTGACAATGGTCAAGGATCTCGGATTTAAATTGAGATCATAGAAACTGACTGATTGCGCTGCACGAATCTTTGTTGAGTGAGGGTTTTAGCTTAAGGTCCTAATGGTTTTATCTCCATCATCGTGCATCTCGAGCCGTCTATCATTATTTCGTCTCCGTCACACACATTGCTTTTAATGAGCTGGATTTTTGATGTCGGTTGGACGTTACAACCGAGGACGTCAAAGCGGGCGACAGGTGACGGTCCGGCGTAAAGAACGACCGTATTGGTCCCTTCCAAGGAAAAGTTGCTGAAAGCTCCGATGGTCATGCATTCTGCCGAGCTTAGACTCGGAATCAGAAAAAAAATCCCCAAGCATAGTACCCCAAATATGTTTTTCCCCATTTCTTTAACCTCCTTGCCGCTGGAAATGGCGAAGCATCGCGCTCAATTCAAACTTATTCAAAATAAGCCAAATTGTAAACGGGGTAAAGGCCCTATTTTTTTAATGAAAGTGCTGTATTTTCCGGGTGTCTTTTGCTGGAGGACCAACAACATTCTGAAAGAAATCCTTTGTGGAATCGTCGGGCAGGACTTACAGCATGCGTTTAACCGAGGCTTTTGCTATAATAAGGGAAATCGTGGAGACCGAAGTGCTGCGTCGGGACATCCGGCTTTCTTTCTGAGCTGCGCTCCTGGTAGGTTACAAGAAATGCGAAGTCAACCGCGAGAAGGAAAGGTTAGTCTATGAAGCGGAAAAAGTTTGTCGATTTGAGTTTGCCCATTGAATCAGGACTCCCGAGTGACCCTCCGATGATGATTCCAAAAATCGATTATGTCGATCACATCCAGGGCGCCGAAGGGATGAAGGAGTTCTTTCCGGGAGTCACGCCCGAACAGCTGCCCGGCGGTATGGGCTGGGCCGTAGAGTTCCTCACGTTGGCGACTCATTCGGGAACGCATTTGGATGCTCCCTACCATTATCACCCCACCATGGACAAGGGGAAACTTTCGTTCACCATCGACCAGATCCCTCTGGATTGGTGTTTTAGCAACGGGGTCGTCCTCGATTTTCGCCACAAGGCAGACGGTGAAAGGATTAGGGCAGTGGACATCGAGAAGGAATTGAAACGAATCAAATACAAGGTCCGTCCGCTCGACATCGTCCTTATCCAGACCGGGGCTGATGCTGCCTGGGGTACACCAGCGTATTTAACCAAAGGCGCTGGGATGGATCGCGAGAGCACCCTGTTCCTTACGGAGAAAGGGGTGAAGGTGGTGGGTATTGATGCGTGGAGTTGGGATAGGCCCTTGCCTTTCCTGGCCAAAGAGTTCAAGAGGACCGGGGACCCAAGGGTCATCTGGGAAGCCCACTTTGCGGGGATCGAGATTGGATATTGTCATATGGAGAAATTGGCGAACTTGTCAGCGATCGGGAAACCTCACGGGTTCAAGGTGTGCTGTTTTCCTATCAACATCAAGAAGGCTAGCGCAGGCTGGGTTCGGCCTGTCGCCATCGTAGAGGAAAAGGCATAAAACTTTTTGTAAAATTCCGCCTTTGAGCAATGAAAATCCCCCTTCGCCCCCCCCTTGGTTGTCTAATGATAGGGAAAAGATATTAAGGGGGTAATCATTTCCTCCCTTTGGCAAAGGGAGGTTGGGAGGGATTTTAAGATGATATTTTTTAATTAAATAGGAGTAGATTCGACCTATGATCAAGAGTTTTGGGAAGAAAAAGCCGAAGGTTGATCCCACTGCGTTTGTCAGCGAGAATGCCTATTTGGTCGGAGATATAAAAATAGGAAAAAATTCCAGTATTTGGCCCGGCGCGGTTTTGAGGGCAGATCGATTCCGAATTCAAATCGGCTGCAATTGCAGTATCCAGGACAACTGTGTTATCCATGCAGGCGTGGCGGACGTCATCATCGGAGACAATGTGATCGTGGGACACGGCTCCGTCATCCATTGTTCCAGAATCGGGAACAAAGTTCTTATCGGAATGAATACCACCCTCGGTATTTTTGCGGAAATTGGCGATGACTGTATCATTGGAGCCCATTCGATGGTGAAAGATCGTTTCAGGGTTCCTCCAAGATCTTTGGCCGCAGGGGTGCCGGCGAGAATGAAGAGGACGATAAACACAAAAGAGATAGAGAGGATTATTTCCGGAGCCAACTTTTACGTGGCCCTCTCGAGAGACTTCAAGAAAGAAGGTCTTTAAGCCGGGATGGCGACCGTTCGGCGGACCGGTTCGGCTGAGCTCACTGAAGTCTTATGCCGAAGGCCTAATGCCGCCGAATGAGTCCGAGGGAAAAATTGAGAAAAATGGAAAGTCGAGTTTATGCGGTTGGGAATATTCTGGTGCTCTCGCTGTTCTTAGTCGCGGCCCTCGTCACAAAAGCCGGGGCGGAGGAAAAGGGCGATCCTGAGCAATGGATGAGGGAAGCCGAGACAGCCCTCGTGCGGGTCGAGAATTACCGGGCGATTTTCCACAAGCAGGAGCGAGTCGAAGGAAGGCTCATGGAGGAGGAGACGGTCCTGTTAAAGTTCAAGAGGCCGTTTAAGGTTTACATGAAGTGGATAAAGAGACCTTACAAGGGCCCCGAATTGCTCTATGTGGAGGGATGGAACGATAATCGCATGATGGTTCGGGACAGTGGGATCATGGGTATAATGACAGTGAACATCAACCCGAAGGGGTCGTTGGCCATGAAAGGAAACCGTCACCCCGTCACCGACTCGGGTCTGGATCACCTGGTGAAGCTCTTGGGGAACGATATGCGGAGAGGGGTCAAGGAGAAAGAACTTAAGTTCAAGGAAGTGGGCGAAAAGATCCTTTATGGCCGCAGGACCCGACGGGTTGAAGTCTTCTCACCGAGAGACAAAGCAAAAGACTATTAGTGTTACCGGGCCGTATTAAACCTGGATCTTGAGAGGAAAGTTCCCATCAAGATTCAGATCTATGATTGGGGAAACAACCTCATTGAAAACTACGGGTACGAGGATCTGAGGTTCAACGTGGGCCTCAGCGATGCTGACTTCTCGCCCAAAAATCCGGAGTACAAGTTTTGATTACTTCCAGGAAACAATAACTGTTACTCTTTGGGGCGGGTGTAGATGGTTCTGTAACGGTCGTGGAAGGCGGCGATGCACGTCATGCATTCCTCAGAGGAGGTGTCCACGGGTTCGAGAAGAACTTCGAATCCGAGCTCCTTGTATTGGTCTGCCATCTCCGATAGGCGGGGCTCATCGATGGTGAAACGTTTCTCCCAACCTTGCTTGTTAAGTTCTTGTTCTCGGATCATTTAAAAGAAACTTTGTACACCCTCACCCCGCCCTCTCCCTCAAGGGAGAGGGGGAGAAGTTACAGGTCTTCCATTCAATAGGGAAAAGTCACCTGCGACCGTATAAGGTCTTCCATCCTTCCGAGTGAGAGATGGCCTTTGGTTCACAGACTCCGACACAGGGTGCTCGTTTATCACCGTAGCCGGGGCGGCAGGGAGCGCAGCTATACCTGACTTTTTTCCGCTCCTCATGCTTTACAAAGGCCACGGGTTCTTGGCGGAAAATGTCGATCTCGTCCGGCCCCACCTCGAGGATTTTGGCTGGACAGACTTCAGGGCACTTGCCGCAGCCAGTGCACTTATCCGTATCGATGACGACATACCAGTCGCCGGACCCGTCCTTAAAACCATAATTGGCTATCATAATTTGTCGCCTATAAGTAGATTTGGCTAGAGGCTGTGCGGTTACAACTACCAATGGCCTGAGGGTTCGAGGGTTCAAGGAGTCCAGGGTTCAAGTGAATCCTTCTCTCTATCATTACTACTTAAGGCCACGCATTCCCTCATCCGTAGAATCCCTTCACCGAAACTTCTGCCGGCCTTATTCGCTCTTTGCCATTTCACTCGATCCCTTGACCCCTTGAATCCTTTTTGGTCCGTTTAGGCTTTTCTCTCGCTCTTCGCTTTACCCATTTTCAAGAGGGCTTGTCCGAACAGGGCTGCTCCAATGCCGCCGGCGAGCTGCGTGTCAAAGGGATAACCGCGACCGGCATACTTTTTTTTATTCCAAACACGTTCGGCAGTTTTAATGCCTAATTCCTTTTCCAGTCTCTTTACAACACCGACATTCTTGGCGATCCCGCCGGTAATGACAAACTTTTCCTTTACACCCAGACGGTTCAATAGTTCCATGATTCGGTGGGCCATCGCAGAACAGTAAGCAGCCATGATATCGTTTTCAGGCATTCCCGACTCCAACAACCCGACGACTTCACTCTTGGCAAATACGACACAGGTACTGCTGATCATGGGAGGCTCTCTCTTGATCTTAAACGAGCGGGGTCCGATCTCCCAGACAGGGACGCGGATCAGGTCAGCAAAGACTTCCATCCCCCGGCCCGTTCCCGCCGCACACTTGTCGTTCATCATAAAATTGAGGACCTTTCCTTGATCATCGACGTTGATGGCTTTGCAGTCCTGTCCCCCCATGTCCATGACGGTTCTGACTTCCGGGCCATACATGAAGTTGGCCCCCCGGGCGTGGCAAGAGATCTCAGTAATGGACTGCTGGGCCATGGGGACGTTAACCCTCCCGTAGCCTGTGCCGACGCAGTAATCGATATTCTCAATTTTCATATCGGTTTTTTCTAACGCAAAGTCCATGCCTTTTCTGGCACTATCGGGACTGTCTGAACCGGTCCGCATGTTGCCATAGACGAAAAATTCGCCATCGACCATAACGACCGCTTGAGTGCTCACCGAGCCCACATCGACTCCTGCCGTGATTACTTTACCTTTTTCCCAATCTATATCCGGGTTGACCCAGTTGGTTTCAGGCCATCTCCAAAATTCTTGGGTTTTCACTTCCTCTGCCATTTTCGATGTCTCATCTCCCTCCCCGTATCGTGTACGGGGCAGGCTCTGACCTCCTCCTTGAAAGGGGAGGAACATACCAGTTTCCCTCCCCTTCAGGAGGAGGGTCGGGTGGGGGTGGGGTTACCGGCAAGCGCCGCTTCGGCGGCCCCGAGAGCCCCCACATAATCAGGGTCCTCCGGAACCAAGACATTCATCTCGATACTTTTTTTAAGAGAGTCAACGAACCCGGCGTTTCTCGCCATGCCGCCGACCATCACCACATCCTTGTCCAGTCCCACAATTCGTGCGACGGAAGCAATTCTGCCGGCAATGGCATTCATCACTGCTCGGGCAATATCCGGTTTGGACGTCTTTTGATGAATGAGTGAGACCACCTCGGATTCTCCGAAGACCGCACATTGGGCATTGATCGAAAGGGTTTGGGTGGATTGAAGGGTGATCTTCGACATCTCATCCACGGAGACCTCGAGCGCCCTGGACATGGTCTCAACAAACGTGCCTGTACCGGCGGCGCATTTCTCGTTGACGGCAAAGTCCAACACTTTCCCGTCGGCGCTGACTTTGATGGCCCTGCCTTCTTCTGCCCCCACATCGATGACCGTCCTTGCCGAGGGGATCAGTTTAATGACCCCGCGGGCATCGGCCGCCGCATCGGGGAGGATATCGTTTGCAAAGGCCACTCGTTTCGCGGCACTCCCTGTGGCTACCACACGCTCCACATCCTTCCGGCTGATGCCCGCCTTCTTCAGGGCTTCGCTATAGAGTTGTTCCACAGCCTCTGCCTTCTTTATTCCTGTAGGCCCCGCAGCTTTTCCGAGAATTTGGCCGTCTTTCTCAATGACAATGTGAACATTTTTTCCACCTACATCTATTCCTGCAACGATCATCATCGACCCTCTTTCTTTTTCCTCTTCAGGTGACGCCCGCATTTCACAAACGGCAGCCCTGATTCTGAGGGGTGATCCATTTTGCCCGTAAAAGGCAAGACTGAAGTATTATAAAACTAATATTATTATTGTGCCTGTCTTCCTTATCGCAGTCAGCGACCACCTATACTGTTCGTGACTTTCATGTCAATGCCTGACTGAAGAAGGGGGAGGTTTGCGACGAGACGAATAAAATGGTTTGAATCTGGTTGTTATTGG
Source organism: Syntrophaceae bacterium UBA1163 (assembly GCA_002311635.1). Classification (GTDB taxonomy): domain Bacteria; phylum Desulfobacterota; class BSN033; order BSN033; family UBA1163; genus UBA1163. Next base: position 4,037 of record DBZJ01000141.1, on the reverse strand, counting down.
CCGGAACCAGCCCCGTCCCGCCCCCTGCGGGATAGGCGGGGTTCCTGCCTACCGGCAGGCAGGAAGGGGTACAATATGAATGATATTATACAATGCCGGGAAGCCCCGGCCTGTGGGCGGCGAGCTTCAATCAGAAAATAAGAACCGTCCCCAAAACCAGATATGCTAATTTTCTTGCTTTTAAGTATGGATTAGCTTATAATAAATTAACAAACCAAGTTGCAGAGAGCTTTATAGGCTTATAGCTTATGCCCGCAAGAACTCTAAACGACTTCTTTGCGGGCTTTTTTTATCGGTATAAACGCTGACTTGGAGGAAAAAAGATAATTCCATTCTACAAGAAACACGGAAACGAGGGTGTGAAGGTTATCGAAGTTGAAGACGGAAGGGAAGAGGAAAAAGAGGTACTCGTCTGCCACGAGACTGTCTCTTCGAAATGGAAACGGTGGAATCATGACACTTTTTCACGTGACTGGAACGAGAAGTATTCCGTCTAACGAAGGAAATGTTTAGAAAAGGAGAATGATGATGAATATCTATGTGGGAAACTTATCTTATGAAGCAACAGACGGTACGATTCGGGAGGCTTTTGAATCCTTCGGGGAGGTAACCTCGGCGAGAGTGATCAAAGACAAGTACAGTGGCCAGTCGCGCGGGTTTGGTTTTGTTGAAATGCCTGCGCAGTCTCAGGCTCAAACGGCCATTAGAGGCCTTAACGGGAAGGAACTCCTGGGCAAGGCGATCAGTGTGAATGAGGCCCGTCCCCGTGCCGACCAGGGAAGAACCGGAAGAGCTGGGATGGATTATAGCGGCCGTAGAAACCGTTATTAATCCTGTTTTCGCAGAAAAGAGGCTGAAACGATGTTACAGCGAAGAAGACACGGGAGGTTTCGGGCTTCAAGACCGAACCACTTGAGGCATCCGAAATCCTATAAAGTTTTATGTTCGGGTTGTGGAAAGGAAGTTGTTACTCCCGTTCCTCCACCGGCGGACAAGAAACTATTGTGTACCGAATGCTTCAGTAAATAGAGATAGTTGAGGAGAAAATATATGAATAAGAAGGTTTATGTAGCCAACCTCCCTTTCAAGGCCTGCGAACCTGAACTCAAATTGCTGTTCTCCAAAGCTGGGGACGTCATGTCCGTCAAGATTGTATCGGACAGGCAAACCGGCCAACCGAGAGGTATTGCGTTCGTTGAGATGTCAACACAATGGGAAGCCCGGAGAGCTGTCTCCATGCTGAATAAGACAGATTTTATGGGGAACAACTTACTGGTTAAAGAGGCGATCGTCAAGCGCGGCTTCCGGGGAAGATAGCAATAAGAACGCTTAACGACAGTCATCAGGATGGAAAGGAGTCACAATGAATAAAGCAAGGCTTGAATGGGTTATGTCAGGGCTAAATCAGTATGCGTTAACCCAGGCTGAAGACAAATTTCTCAAAACGGCGTTGGGAGACTTCGATAAAAACCATGCGCTAACAGAAGGGCAGGAGGATAGGCTGGAAAGCCTTTACAGGACCAAGTCACAATTGTTACCCAACAAGAGATCCGATCGTTTTGCCGTCAAGAAAAGCGTCCCCAAAAAAGTCAGGCCCCAGAGGCCTCTGGTAAGACCCGATTGATGTGAAAGGGTTCAGGAAGCAGGGATTCGGGCAGGGCTGGCGAGAGCGGCACAGACCTGATTTGCAAGGATTCCCGAGAGAGGAGATACCATGATCAAAGCAGGCGACATGTTCAAAAACATAGAAAGTGGGAGAATATTTACAGTTAAAAGCGTTGATCCCGGCACCATCATTTTGGGAACAAAGGACGGATTCCAATCAATGTTTGTCAGTCCAAACAACATGGAATCCGTATTCCTGCCCGTCGTAGAAGGCGAGGCCAAGGAAAAACCCAAAGAGTAAACCCCTTAGAAATTCGGGCGAGGCATTAAACCCAGCCGGAATTATTCTAAAGTCTAACCCCCCTGCAGACCGGCGACGCATTATTTCTAACGGAGTAAACGAGGTTAGAGGTTCGCAACCTCTTTTTCAGATCTTAAAGAAAGGAATACCTATGTTTGATTTTGACGCCCTATGCCCGAATTGTGATGAAAAATTCAAACTGAGCATGATTGGCCTGGAAACCAAAGAGTTTATACAATGTCCTCATTGTCGAAGAGTCATTAAGCTCGACCTCAACGATCCCGAAAAAAAAGCAATACGGGTTCCGGATTTAGCAGACTGATTTTTGGCGTCAAACCTTTGTAGTCCGACAGGAGGTCAAGAAAGGTAACGGTGCTATGATGAAGATAGGAGACAGGTTCAAAGATAAGACAACTGGAAAGATATACATTATAAGAATGGAAATCGGTAACGATACGCTTTGCCTGGAAGGAGAAAACGGTTTGGGCCGCAGATTGACTGGTAAAGCAAGTCTCAAACAAACCTGCCAGAAGTTGGACGACGTAAGATCTTAAAGCAGAACCATTTCTCGGAGAACCAACGCAGGGTCCGGAATGGCTCTATCCCTTTGCTTCTATACCACCCCCAATATTACCTCCCTGGAGCATTCAGTTTACATTTTTGTGACACCATACAACATTTCAACATCTATTCGTTATATCGATACAATTAAACAATTTTAGTCTGGACCCTTGACTTTTGGAAAATAAAGAGTCATAGTATAATCCTGTAGGTTGTAAGAAGTAATTGTTTGGATCGTAAAAGGTCACAAAAGTGCTTCGAAAACTTCTGTGGCCTTTTTTATTTAGGACCAAAGGCTATTACAACTTACTCAAGTTCAGAAATGAAAGGAGGTGAGTTGTAATGGCCAAAGGTCATGTAAAATGGTTTAACGAGAAGAAGGGCTTCGGATTTATTTCCAAAGACGATGGAAACGACGTATTCGTCCACTTCTCCGCGATAAAGAGGGATGGATTTAAATCCCTTGATGAAGGCGACGAGGTAGAGTTCGAAGTATCCGAAGGACCGAAGGGTCTACAGGCGACGAATGTAGTCGTTTTGGGCTGAGATAGAAACACGTTAGGCTCAAGAGGAAAGAGACCTCAGTTTTTTCTTTTGGGGTCTCTTTTAATTTTTTATTGAACTTTAAGGTACATCTTAAAGCAGATAACCAATACAACGGCAAGGAGAAGAAAGGTGAAAAAGAAATCATCCGAGGAAACCAAACCAAAGACTAAAAAGGTTCAATTCAATTTGCATGCCTTCGAAGCTGAGAGGGTGTTTTTGGCAGGAGATTTCAACAATTGGGATGTCAAAAACCTCCCGATGAAGAACGCTAAAAAAGGAACCTGGGAGGCCAGCTTCCCTCTGCCACCTGGAAGGTATGAATACCGTTTCTGGGTTGATGGAGTCTGGTATGATGACCCAGATGCCCAAGAAAGGGTTGAAAATCCTTTTGGAAGCCAAAATTGTGTCAGAATTGTAAGTTAAAAGAGTAGGAGATATTCCCAATACTCCAGAGCAAAGGCGGGGTCATTTTGGTCCTGCCTTTTTTATGCACATGTCTACCGGAAATCGTTAACTCTTGAAGATGGCTTAGACCGCAGATGTAACATACTTCTCCGGTTCTTTCTGAACGTTTCGGTTGACCAACTTTCATAAAATAGATATATTGTGGTCAGAAATGCAAAGGGTGGCGGTGCAGATATTTCGTTGCTTCCAGGGAAAGAAACCCGGAATCAGAACAAAACTTTTGTAAAATATGGGCAAAGCCAAGGATAATGACTCGATCCCAGAGCCCCTTAACGTAGATTGATCTCGAACCTCTGTAGGTTGAAGAAGCAGCCCCTATCTTAACTCTTTCTTCCTGAGAACCCAGATCGTTATACGAGATTACAAGGGATAGTCCTTAGAAGATAATTTTCACAACCTCATTCTTGATATTGACAAGCAATGTTTTTGTGGTACATTAGAAGCGAATTTCTTTTGGTCAAAGGTCACGAAGTCTATATAAAAAACACCTCAAGTAAAGCGCATAGACAATCCAATGGTAAAGTGAATTAGGGGCCTCACCTGATGCCTCATTAATAAA
>DBZJ01000088.1 GCA_002311635.1 Syntrophaceae bacterium UBA1163 | reverse complement strand
ATGGCCATTCAGATGGCAGTGGATGAGATCAATGCAAAGGGTGGCGTAAAGGTAGGCAATACAAAGCATCTCCTCAAGGCTTATTCCATTGATACGAGGGAGCATGAGCCTGGAATCCCGGTGCAAGATGCGTTGACGGCGACGGAGAAACTCATCTTAGAGAAGAAACCTCACGTGATTGCCCTGGGTAATTTTCGCTCTGAGGTTCTGTTGTCGTCAATGGACCTCATGTCCAGGTATAAGCTGCCCTACATTTGTTCCATCGCCATGACTCCGATAATGCAGAAGAAGGTTTCAGAGGACTATGAGAAATATAAATATATCTTCCGAAATTGCATGAGTGCTCCTTACCTTTCTGCGTATTTATGTGGGATCATGGGGTTTATAAAAAAGGAATTTGGTTTCAACAAGTCCTACATTATCACTCAAGACGTGTTGTGGGCTAGGGGGACTGGTCAAGGATTAGAGAAATGGTGCAAGGAGAATAGCTGGGAAGTTATCAGTTTTGATAGTTATGCTACGGGTTCTTCTGATTTTTCCCCATCCCTAATGAAGGTTAGGGCTCAAAAAGCCCAGGTAGTCGTACCGATATTCGACATGCCTCAAGGCAGTATCTTGCTAAAACAGGCTCGCGCAATGGAAATTCCCGCTCTGCTTGCTGGTTCTATAGCCCCGCTGGCCTCTGAGAATGCCTGGGAAGTTTTCAAAGGAGAAGTAGAGGGGATGGTCAATATGCAATTTGAAGTTGGGGCAGTTCCATTAAAAGCAGTACCCAAGTCAGTCGCTTTTAATGAGAATTTCGGTAAAAAGTGGGGAGAAGACGCAAGGAAGAGACTTTCACATCATGGTCCAGGACCAAGTTACGATGCTGTCTATATTATGGCCAATGCGATTGAGCGCGCCAAGACCATTGAACCGGATGCTGTGGTTAAAGCCCTTGAACAAACAGATATGCAAGGAGTCGTTGGAAGAATAAGATTTACCAAGGATCATCAGGTCGTTTATGGTTTTGATCCTAAAGAGACGGCTCTTGGGTGTGGTTTCCAATGGGTGAAGCCTGGGAAAAGAATGGTTATCTTCCCGGCGGTCGTTGCAGAAGGGAAGATTGAGCTTCCTCCTTATATGAAATGACCAAGATAGAGAGGCAAAAATTAGAAACATGAAAATTGACTTCCCTTGGGCATTCCTGCGAAAGCAGGAATCTTTTTTTATAATATCTGAGTTCCCGTTCGCACGCCGCGCACTGAAGCGCTTTTGCGCACAAGCACGGGAATAACAGAATCGTATGAGAGAGGAGAGACGATTTTTTGATGAAAGATCGCCTTCCTGCTGAAGCCTTCCTCATGCATGTTTCTACCAGAAATCGTTAGTCGTTAACCTTCAATGAAGGTAAAGACTTGCAGGTGTTATTTACAGGACATCACCAATCTTTGAACTGGCGATGAAATGAAGTGACGATCAGGGCAAATAAGATCTCAACTCCAAAGAATTTCAGAGAGTCACAGAACTCCGGGGAAACCATTGTGATGCTTTCGCGGCAGCCGATTTTCAAACGTCATCGAAGGTGATCAGAGTGATCACATGTCCGTTCCCTTCGGCGTGCCGGGCAGGATAAGTCTTTTCTTGATACCTCATCACCCCTTCTTCTTCACCCAACCTAACTACCTCTACTTCTCGAATAGCCTGAAATAGATGGAGACCTAATGCCTTGGCTGCTGCCTCCTTGATGGTCCATGCGCGAGTGGCGGCCCTCTCCGGGCCCAAACCGGATAGCGAAATAAGGTCCCTTTCCCTGGGTGACATGAAGAGATGTCTCGTCCTTATCGGTTTCTCTGAAACCATCTCAAGGTCAACACCAATCGGATACCTGTGCGCAACTGCTGCTACCAGCCGGGCACAATGGGAGACCGAGCAATAGATTCCGCTCTCGCCGAGGCAGGGCCTTGCGCCATCTGGGCCAAGGGTCTCAATCGCTTGATCAGGCCTGTCTTCTTCTGCAAGATTAAGTTGGCGGGCGAGTCTCTTCAGAGCGACTCTCGCCGCAGTAAATCCTCTCCGCCTTCGTGGACCCATTCTCACCGCCCTTGCCGTTTCGCGCGGGGTGAAGAGATGATCCTCAACAGGAGAAATGGTTTCCATATCGAGGAGTATCATTCCAAGACATGCCAACTGTAGCCGTTCGATCCCAGGCCAAATGAGGGAATCGTTCGTAAGGGAAGAAGCAGAAATGGAGTTTAGACCTATTTGATTCAAGGCCAAAAGAAATCAGCCTCCTTGGTAGAATGATAGAAATGATAGCGACACAGAAGGTTGCTGTCAAGATCACTCAGCGATTACCCCGTCAGCGGTCGCAATTGAAAAAGTATTTATGTTATGCTAATTTTAGTTGCCGCTTTGGATGCGCACGTTTTAATACAATGACATTAAATAAAGGGTCATTGCGAGGAGTGAAACGACGAAGCAATCTCGTATTTATGGACTGAGATTGCCACGCTCCCCCACTAAGGCGGGATCGCTCGCAATGACGAAGTAAAGGTATTTAATCCGTTTGTGTTGGTCCTTACTGGAATTTATTTGTGAGAAGAATGGCTCAATCTGTTTCGACCAGTATTACAATGAAAGTGCCTTATCACGATGTAGACCTGATGCGGATCGTCTGGCACGGGAATTACTTAAAATACTTTGAAGTGGCTCGGCAGGCACTTTTTAGAGAATACGGCGTGGACTTACAGCGCTACATGGAGGAGACGAGGTACGTATTTCCGATCGTCCGCTCTACGATCAAGCATCTCTGGCCTTTGAGGTTCGATGATGAGTTTACTTGCACGGCAGTGCTCAAGGAAGCTCGCGTCCGGATCATCTTGAATTTTGAGATAAAGTTAACCTCTAACGGAAGACTCTGCGCCAAAGGGTGGACGGAGCAGGTAGCGGTTCTATTGCCGGAGATGGAAATGGTCTTTCAGATCCCTGAGGAAATCCAGAAGGCTTTCTACGGGAATGAACGGCTGAAATAACAACAGCGCGTATGCGGGAAATTTCATAAAAATGGGAAATCAAAGAAGAGTTGTCGTTGTCGGCATGGGGATACGGTCTCCGATTGGCAATACCCTCGGAGAATTCGTAAAATCCCTCAAGGAGCGCCGAAGCGGCATATCCGTCATGCCCGAGTGGGACGGTATAAAGAATTTACGAACCCGTGTGGCCGGATTGTGTCATATTGACGGCGAGGAAGAATCTATTTCTCGGCAATACCGGCGAAGTATGGGCAGGGTGGCCCTGCTCGCGGCCCTCTCGGCCATTGACGCAGTGAAGGCATCCGGACTCAGCGAAAGTGAAATTGCTTCCCAAGCCTGCGGCGTCTCTTACGGATCTACCGAAGGGAGCGTCAGGAGTCAAATGGAATATATCGGTAACATGATTCAGAACCGCTCCCTTGAAGGGATACCTCCATCCTGGTACTTGAAATGCATGAGTCATACGTGTGCAGGCAATCTCTCCATTTTATTCCATACGAGAGGGCCTTTCATAGCGTCCTGCCCGGCCTGTGTTTCGGGTTCCCAGGGCATAGGATTTGGTTATGAGGCGATCAAGGCCGGGAGGGCGGACATCATGATCACAGGCGGAGCAGATGAGGTCGACATTCTCTCTGCCGCCGTGTTCGACCTGATGCTGGCCACATCCTCGAATTACAATGACCGGCCGTCAGAAACCCCCCGACCCTTCGATGAAAAGAGGGATGGCCTGGTCGTAGCCGAGGGAGGAGCAACGTTGATCCTTGAGGAGTACGAGCGGGCCAAGAATCGAGGCGCCCCTATTTTAGGTGAGATTGAAGGTTTCTGGACGAACGGAAGCGGTATACATCTCACAAACTCGGATGCCCGGTCTATGGAAGAGTGTTTGCTCGCTGCGCTAAAAGACGCCGGACGCAGCCCGGATGAAATCCAGTATGTGAACGCACATGCAACCGGTACGACCCACGGAGACGAAGTGGAGGCAACGGTTATCAACGAAATCTACGGGCCGGGTGTCCCGACCGCCTCCCTCAAAGGCTACCTGGGGCACACCATGGGGGCCTGCGGAGCGATTGAGGCCATTGCCACTCTTCTCATGATGCGAGAAGGCTTCATTGCTTCCACATTAAATCTTGAGAACCCCGACCCAGCCCTGCCGCGATTGAACCACGTGATCGGTGAACCTTGGGAGCGACGTTTCCGTCTTGCTGCAAACAATAATTTTGCCTTTGGCGGAGTCAACACCTCATTAGTTTTGAGTTCGGTCTAAGAGGAAGGTTTATAAAGCAGAAGACTTTTCTAACGGGGTTTACTTCCGTAGTCTTGAGGGAATCAAGATCCTTGTGGCGACCAGCCTGGCAAAGGTCTTAGTGTTACGCCAGAAATCAAGCCATGGCCGGAAATGGGAGACCCTCTCCTCACGAGGCCCATAGATGGCATGCACAGGCGCCTCGATGATGGGAATCCCGCGCCAAACTGCCAGAACCAGAACCTCCACCTCAAACTGGTATCTCCTGGCCCTGGTCCCAAGGCGCAGGGTTTCAGGAAGGGGATATACCCGAAATCCGGACTGCGCATCGGAAAGCCATCTCCCGCATGAGGTCCAGACCCAGAAGTTGGCGAATCTTCTGCCCCAGCGGCTGGTCCAAGGTACATTCCCATTTCCCATCCCTACCCGTTTCCCTATCACCAGGGGGCGCTGCCCTTCCGGGACTGCGCGGATCAGGGAAATCAGGGAAAGAATATCTTCCGGATCGTGCTGTCCGTCGGCATCAATCGTGATCGCCCAGTCCGCGAACTGGAGAGCTGCGGCAAACCCTGTAAGCAAAGAAGCTCCCTTCCCCTGATTCCTCTCATGGTGTATCACTGTGACACCAGAAAGGGAAGCGAGGATATCAGGAGTGGAGTCTGTCGATCCATCATTCACCACAATCACAGGCAGCCGGAGCCGGAGACATTTTTCGACGACCCCACGCAGCCGTGTCCCATGGTTATAAGCAGGGATGACAATGGCACACCGAAGAGGTATATCCATGAGATGAGAAATCCTGGAAGTACAATGTTTACTTAGGAGGGGTCCTTAAGCCGTAGATTACTGAATTTCAGGAATATTTGCAAGGATAAACAGGTACCCAGATCCCGATTTAGAGAAGAAAATGCTTTTCTCAGGCTGTCTTTGCGAGCGCCTGAAAGGTGCGTGGCAATCTCATTGAATGAAGGGAGAGATTGCTTCACTTCGTTCGCAATGACAACTTTCTAAATCGGGATTTGGGGGAGGGGTAAAAGTATTTGTCGTATGCAGGCGTTAAAGGAGTGGTTGGCGGATCGACTTTCTAAAATGCTGCTCTGCTTTCTTGACGGCGGGCCAGAGGCCGAGATTCATCGGCCCGAAGATGATCAGGCTTCTTTTGATATGAAAGGGGTTGAAGACTCTTTTCAACATAGACGGAAGGGAATAAAAAAACCGATTCACTTTCCAGAACCCTTCCTGAAGTTCTTCGACAGTCATTCGTTTGGGTTGAAAGACCACTGTCGCCATATCGTATTTCGACCAATCCTCGGTCAGAAGCCTTGCCTCCTGTTTCAACCGTTGATAGATCCGAGTCCCAGGGAAAGGGGTGAGAAGAGGAAGGAACGCCCCTTCCATTCGGTTTCGTTCGGCAAACTCCAAAAAATCATCAAACACCGAGGGATCATCGTAGTCATAGCCAAAGACAAAGGAACCATAGACTCCGATGCCGGCGTCGTGGAGTCTTTGGATCCCATTCTCGTAGGCTTCAATTCGGTTGATGCGCTTTCCCATGAGGTTTAGGTTTTCTTCACGAAGGCTTTCGAACCCAATAAAGAGCCCGTGGCATCCGGCCTTGGCCATCAGGGAAACCATTTCTTTATCCTCCGCAATGTGGATGGGTCCCTGACTTACCCAGCGCAGTCGATAATGGGACAGCATGGTGAGAAGCTCTTTGGCATGCGAGAGGTTTCCAACCAGATTATCGTCTACGAAGAAGATATAGGCTTTTGATCGCTCCAGGGATTGAATCTCTTTCTCAACTTCGGAGACCGGCCTCATCCGATAAGACCTCCCGTGAAGAGCCGTCACCGAGCAGAACTCGCAATCGTAAGGACATCCCCTTGTGGTCTGAACCAGATTGTGAAAGAGGTACCCCCTGGTGGGAAAAAGATCCCTTCTCGGAATGGGAAGACGGCTTAGATCCGTTCTCTCCTTCTGACGATAAAAAGGCTTCATCGTCCCTTTTTCAGCATCTTCCAGAATTTCGCTCCAGACCTCATCGGCCTCGCCGATGGCCACACTATCGGAATGGGCTTTAGCCTCCTCGGGAAGCCAGGACGCGTGGATACCCCCTACCACCACCTTCTTCCCTCTCCTGCGAAATTCATCCGCAATCTCGTATCCCCTCGGCGCCAAAGGAGTGATGGCAGTGATGGCGACCAGATCTACCTCCTGGTCGAAATCGATCTCCGCGAGGCTTTCATCAATGATGCGGAATTGATAATGCGAGGGCGTCAGCCCCGCGAGAAGGGAAGACGAAAGCAGGGGAAATTTGAATGCGATGACGTCCCAGAAGCTGTTCTTCGGCCACCTCGGAATAATAAAAGAAATCTTCATTCCAGCTTCTTCCCTTTTAGGAATTGGGCCAGCGGCTTAATCTCCACTCCCTCCGGAGCGTCCCACTCGAACGAGTTCTCAGGCAGGGGTCGGTTGACGGAGATTTCCTTCAATTTCATATCCAGGCGGGTCTCCTTCTCCGGCATCTCGATCCGAATTCGGTTTGGGACCTCGCTGCCTTCAGGCTTTTCTGTAGAGATCCTGATATTCGCCTTCGCGATGAGATCTCTGAACTCGGAAATCTCTCCGGTATAGACTCTATTTTGTAGGGGACTGAAAACGAGGAATTCGCCGCCCCGGTAAAGGATATCAAAGACACCCATTCCAAACGGGTGATAACCCAGGATGCGAAGTTTATCCGGTTTTTCGTAGTAGACGAGTCCGTTGAGAAGGAACTTGTACTCCTGACCTTTTCTCACGGTGTCAACACGAATCGAGGCCTTGGCCTGAAGAGATTCTACGGAGGAAAAGGCTTCCAGAAGTTGAGCCATGGGATCCTTAACAGGAGGTGCCTCGACGGAAGGAATCCTCACCATCTTCTTGGCACACCCTGCGAGAAAGAGCACCATTAAAAAGAGACTCAGAATCACAAACCAGGTTTTTCGGGTCATTTCTCTATTCTCCTTTTTCAAGCCTGTTCAACACGGCTTCTGCAGTCAACTCACCCGAGGCGACCACTCCTGCAATCCCTCCTCCGGGAGAGGTCCAATGCCCGGTGAGATAAAGATTTGGGATGGGAGCGGTCCGGGGAAGACGATAAATCCCGGATTGCCTTGGGATCTGTGCCCATCCATAGGCTGCCCCCCATCGATTTCCGGTCCACTGCTCAATCGTCTTCGGGGTGGTCTCTATCTTAACCAGGATCCTCCTCTCGAGATTGGGGATGAAGGCCGATGCCTTCTGGATAAGCCTCTTGGAGAGCTCATCTTTTGTTTTACGATCCCAACTTGGGCTGAAACCATAGGAAACCTTGCAGCTCAAGCAGAGTGTACTCTTCCCCGCGGGTGCATGGGATGGGTTGACGTTCGACGGAACGAGGAGGTAGAATGGAGCCTTCTCAGAAATCCGATTCTCATAAAGGAAGTCAAACTCCTTCTCGAGTGAATCTCCAAAAAAAATTTCATTATTCGAAATGGGAAGCTCGCCCACGTCTCCTTCGATCCCTAAATAGAGGATAAAATACGAAAGAGAAGGTCTCATCCCCTTTAACTTTGACCGAAAGCCAGCTGGAATGTGGTTCTCTCCGATGAGGTCCGAAAATGTGTGATGGGCATCGACATTGGAAACAACGACCTTTCCCGTCATCTCCTGGCCATTCTTCAGCCGCACACCGATTGCCCTTTTCTCATCCATCAGAATTTGTTGAGCCTCATGACCCGTCAAAATTTCTCCTCCCATCCTTACAAGGACCTCTCCCATTTTCATCGGGAGCTGTTCCACCTTTCCATCAACACAAGACACCCCATGACTAAAATAGGACATCTCAATTCCCGCCATCCCCACTGCCGAGATTTCCTCCGGGGGAAGAAGCGCATAAGAGCTTCGTATCGAAAGAAGCGTCTTCAAGAAGGGATTGGAGATAAATTCGTCGAGAAGTTCTCCATAGGTCTTATCCTTATACCGTGACAGATACGGATACCGAGAGAGAAAGGAAGAAGGCTTAAACCAATTAAGAGAGGATCGAAGGCTCGAAAATTCTTCAAAGATTTTTTCCAGGGCCGCATAAACCTCTTTAATCCCTTTTTGCTCCGCAGGGAAAAGCGAGGATAGGTTTTCGATGTGGGTTTCCATTCTGGAGGATTGGATCACTCTTTGATCCGGAAAGTAATATTCTCTTGCGGGCTCGAGAGAAATGAAACGGACTTGATCCAAAAGGTTCAATTGCTTCAAGACTCTCCATACCCTCCCGCCCTCTTGGCATTCGCCCAATGATTGCACTGAGAGGTCAAACAAAAATCCTTCTTTTTGAAAAGAAGTACAGCAGCCGCCCACCTTCTGATTCTTCTCGATCATCACAACCTTCAAACCCTTTTGAGCGAGAAGACAACCGCACGTGAGCCCTGCCATCCCTGCTCCAATGATGACGATATCCGCATCAGACATGACTCAAAAGTATAACACAGCGCTTAAGCCTTCGTCGAATTCCCCACCCTTTGCAATGATTAAGTAGCTCACAACCCTCAATCGTTTTACAATACGTTTTCTGAGGTCTGATATGGCCCAAAACAGCAAATTTATTTCTGGCGTTGTTCCTCCGGCAGTGCGATCAGGGCCTGCCTGGTGGTTCGTCTTTCAACAGAGTAAACTCCTCGTTTATCAGGAACCTTCTCCGGTAAGCCATCCTTGCCTTGTTGATTTAGGAGAGTTAGGCTTGGCAGCACTATCCGAGCACTACCTGGGCCGACTCGACGGTCGGCCTTGCTATGCTGCCGAAATCGCTGAAGGAACGAATCCGCCCGCGGGCATGATCTTCGAAGGCTTGCGCCGTTTGTACGGCTCTTTGGACGAAGACCTGTTCTGGATCGCAGCCCGGGCAGTTCAAATTGTGGATTGGCACAGGACGAACCGTTTTTGCGGCCGGTGTGGAGTTCCGTTGAATATGAAAAACACGGAACGAGCAAAAGAATGTCCCCAATGCGGTCTGCTTTATTTTCCCCGTCTGGCCCCGGCAATCATTGTGCTTGTCCAGCGAGGCGACCAACTGCTTCTGGCCCGATCCCGTCACTTTATGGAAGGGATGTACAGCGTCCTTGCCGGATTTGTAGAACCAGGTGAGTCTCTGGAGGAGGCCGTGGCGCGAGAAGTCAGGGAAGAGGTGGGAATTGAGGTCAAGGACGTTCACTATTTCGCGAGTCAGCCCTGGCCTTTTCCCCATTCGCTCATGATCGGTTTTACAGCCACTTACGCCGGCGGTGAGATTTCACTCAATGATGACGAGATCGAAAATGCCAGCTGGTTCAAGGTTGACAACTTGCCGCGTATTCCCGGGAAAATCAGCATTGCTCGCAAGCTCATCGATTGGTTCATAGAAAAACAGTTAAAGGGACGGGATAAGCCCTCCGAAAGATAGGGAGTGCGTCTGATTGGACTTAAATCGACTTTTCACAATTGGCTGGAAAATTGTCCGTCATCCCCCTCTCCCCTGGCGGGAGAGGGCGGGGGTGAGGGGGGACATATCACCATCACCCCCACCTTATTCCTCCCCCATCAAGGGGGAGGATAGTCCTGGGCAATTTTCGTCGGTCGTGCTTGCACGCTGGAGTGACTTGTCTCCTGAGGACGTGGCCTCTCCAAGGCTTCTTCAGGTGAAGCTTCCTGCGGTTAGGTGTTTCGGCAGGCAGGCGTGAGTAACGAGCCCGTGGTGAACGACTATCGGGTTTTGTCTTTGGGGTCTGCTCCGTCTGCTACGACGCCGTAGACATTGTAGGCGGGAGGCGTACCTCTTTTTTCGGCGGAGATGGTTATCTCTTTGTAAGGCGGACGAGACTTCCGATGATGAGCGATGAGCGCTTTCACCACATCCCATCCCACCTTATTCTGTTTCGCCATTTCAGTAATCTCCTCCAGGGCTGTTCGATTATCATAGGCCGAAGATCGATAAGGCCTGGGCATAATCAGGGCGTCGTAAATGTCGCTCACAGCGATGATTTCCGTTAACGGATCCTCAAGGGGGATACCTCGTGGATATCCCGAGCCATCCCTCCTTTCATGATGATCAAGGGCCACCGCAGAGGCGAGGTACCGGAAGTCCTTGTAGTAATAGCTGAGCAGCACATAGCCCGCTGCCGCATGATGCTCTAAGAAACCCCGCTCCGGTTTGCTGAGAGGCGTTGTCTTCTTAAGGATGTGCAAGGGGACGCAAATCTTACCAATGTCGTGGGTAGGGCCGGCGGCAGACAGCCGGGTACGCTCCTGGTCGTCCGGTATCAAATCCTTTGCCAAGAGGGTAGACAAGGCAAACACCATGAGAATATGGGTATAGGTGAATAAGTCACGCTGCTTAAAGTAGTCCAGCGACTGCAGGATGGGAATTGGAAAACGAACCGTTTCGAAAAGGTTGAAGAGACCATCGATTTCTTTTCTCTCCTGAAAAATGGTCACGTAGGGGGGGAAGCTGAGAAAATCTAAACAGTCTTCTTGAATCGAACCATACAGTAGGAGGGGATATGTTTGATAGGAAACCGCCCTGTGTGAATCGATAACGATGTTTAACGTTTCCTCCGTCACAAGGGTCCCGGCGGGGAACAGTGATTGATTATCGAGGGTTTGTATCGGATGCTGTAGAGTCAATTCTGGCATAAGGGAAGACCTTGGGTCGATAACTTATCATTGTGAACAGATGGCTGTCAATATATTTTAAAAAAGTGTTTAAAAAAAGACGATCCGGACGAAAAAGGGATAATAAATCCATCATTGATAGAGAGGGAAAATGGCGTGGCGTTATAACCTACACCTTAGGGTTAAACCTCTCTTACTGCTGCGAACAAAAAATAGAGTCTTCCTTTTTCGTAAACTTATTGGTATATTAAGCAAAATGGCTCGTATCCTTTTGGCCCTGTTTTCCATTGCCATTATCTCTCTCTGTCTGGGTCAGGTGACCCCTTCCAAGGCCCAGGAAACAGGCACGCTTTCAGTGACGACCACGCCCGTGAGCGGGGCCATCTACGTTGACTACGTTTTTATGGGCACAAAGTTTTGGAGTGGAAACTTGAGCGCTGGATTCCACGCGGTATCATTTGGCGATGTCGATGGATACATCGCACCATCCCCGCAAACCGTTACGGTCGTTGCAGACCAAACGTATTATATCGTCGGCGCTTATAGAAAATTGCTCTCCTCGCAGAGATGATATCGATTCCGGGAGAAACAATCGTGGTCAAGAGAATTGCAGAAAAGGAGGCGCGAACATGGCAAGATTGAACGAAGTGGTGGTCGTAGATGCAGTACGGTGTGCTATCGGCAAGTCGGGGCGGAAGGGAATGGAGAAAGGCGGCCAGCTCTGCCAGGCATCCGCTCAGGATCTCATGGCCAACACACTCCGGGGTTTGCTGAAAAGGGTTCACACTCGGTGCCCGAAGTTCGATGAAGCGCAAATCGAGAACGTCGTCATTGGATGCCTGAGCCAGATCGGGGAGCAAGGTATCAATATTGGCCGCATCGCGTCACTCCTTGCCGGTATCCCCAAGGAGGCGGCGGGTTGTACAGTGAACCAATACTGCAATGCGGGCCTCAAGGCCATCAACATCGCTGCACACGAGATCATGGTGGGGGAGGGAGACGTCATGATCTGCGGAGGCGTGGAGATTATGTCCCATTTCGGCATGATGTCCGACGTTCAGGTGGCCATGGATGCCAATTATCCGGTCCGTTTATCGCCTCGTCTCGCGGAGATCGGCATGCTGGTACCTCAGGGGGTTTGCGCCGAGATGATCTCAGCGGATCAGGGGCATACCCGAGAGGACCTGGAGCGCTTTGGCATGTGGAGCATGCAGAAGGCGGTCGAGGCCGAGCGGAAGGGGTGGTATGCGGATCACATCATACCCTACGAATTCACCTGGGAGGGTGTGACCCGAAGAGTAGAAAAGGATGAGGTCCTTCGGCCAAAGGCAGTTGCAGATCCGGAGGCGTACCTTCGAGATCTCCTGGCGCTTCCCACTCCGTTCAAGGAAAACGGAATCGTCAGCCCCGGCAACTCATCGCAAATTGTGGATGGGGCCGCAGCGGTCCTGCTGATGAGCGGGGCCAAGGCTGAGACATTGGGAATTGAACCCCTTTGCAGAATCGCGGCGTGCGCCGTGGCAGGGGGCGAACCGGTGCCCATGCTCCTGGCGCCGATCCCGGCTGTGAGGAAGGCTCTCAAGCGCGCCGGCAAGTCCATCGATGACATGGACATTATCGAGCCCAACGAGGCATTCGCCTCGCCGTTGCTACAGTTTGCAGACGAGCTGGGCTACGACCGCCTCGATCCCAGGGTGAATCCGACGGGTGGCGCCATTGCGCTGGGCCATCCGATTGGTGCCTCAGGGGCCATCTACTTCGGCGAGATGGTACACCACCTCAAGCGCACAGGCGGCAAGGCCGGCGTCCAGATGATCTGCGGTGGGGGAGGAGTCGGCATCGCCACGGTGGTGGAGGCAGTTTAATCGCCGCACCGGTGTTTCAAGGCTGTTAGTGTTTCGAGTTCTTTGATCAGAAGGCGTCTACATATTAAAATCATCGATTTGGCATAAAGAAATGCTTCACGTATATTTTTTTAACTTTTCATGAGCAAAATTGAAGGCACCGACAGTTAGACTAGTTCGAATAATAAGAAGAGGTGCTCGATGGAAACTAAGAAATGTGCTTTGTTTGTTTGCCTGTGTATCGGGTTTGCCCTTTTGGCAATCACCGGGACGGTATGGGCCGCCTACAAGGAACTGGAGAACGAAAAGATTGCAGTAAAATTCGAAAGGGAGGTAGAGCGAGGCGGCTACAAAGTGGCCACCACGCAAGAATTGAAAGGTTGGCTTGACCAGAGGAAAGATATGCTGATAGTTGATACCATGCCGGCGGACAATTTTAGAAAGCAGCACATCCCCGGTGCCGTCAACTTTGAAATTCAGAGACCGGAGTTGACGCAGATGACCGACAAGATGCGGGCTGACTTCGAAAAACTACTTGGACCCAACAAAGATCGGACGATAGTCTTCTATTGCGGATTTACCGAGTGCGAACGGAGTCACAATGCAGCCATGTGGGCGACGAAGTTTGGCTACAAGAACGCTTACCGGCAGCCTGGCGGCATAAAGGGCTGGTTTGAAGCAGGTTACCCGGTAGAAAAGTCACAGTAGTCACTGGGCTAGGCTGGACAATCTTCTATAGAGCTAACTACTTTAACTTATTCTTCCTCCATTTCACGATGAAGGATACCGTTCAAACCACAGCGAGATATTCGACCCCCCATTCGAGCAGGCATTAAGTAATGCAGATCTTATCTCCTTTTTCTTCGGCTGACCGAGGACCACGTTCAAATCGCATTGTGGGTCGAGATGCTCTGTTCCGATGGTTGGCGGAATCATTCCATGATAAAGGCTCAACGCCAATCCGCAAGCCCTGATTCCTCCCGAACCGCCGAACTCTCCGAGCATCGATTTAAGGCTGCTGACAGAAATCTCTTTTGTCCTCTTCCCAAAGACCTTTCTGATCGCAAGGGTCTCTCCTCGATCGAGGTCCGGGGTGGAATTAGCCGCCGCAGAAACATAATCAACGGTAGGGAGCTCTTGGCCGGATAAAGACATTGCCCTGGCAATCGAATCTCCCTTGACATCATATCGAAGAAGTCCACCCGTGCTTCCCGAAAGCCCGGCACCAGCCATTTCAGCATAGATTTTTGCCCCCCTCTTCTTCGCATGCTCCAATGTCTCTAAGACGAGGATTCCACTTCCTTCACCCAGGACAATTCCGTTCCGACCCCGATCAAAAGGCCTCATCCCTTCCACCCCTTTGCCTCTTCCCGGCGATAAAGCCCCAAGCATCGAATAGACATGATAGAGGGGCTCACTCAACTCATCGCCTCCCCCTGCGAAGATGACGTCTGCCCTTCCCTCTTTCAATAAATGATAAGCAAACGTCATGGCCATCTCTGTGGAGGATTCTTTATGCGAGAAAGTGATATTGACTCCCTTAATTCCGTATTCGATGGCACAGTGGCTCGTGATGGCGTTCGGTACAGCGGTCTGAAACAGCAGAGGGGCAGCTCCAAGGGGGCCCTCTTTTAGAAGGGAACGAAAGAATTGGTCCACGGTATCCGAGCTTCCCAAGCCTGTGCCGATTGAAATTCCTATCTGGCTGGAATCCTCTTCCTTTAGGTCGAGACCTGAATCATCCATCGCTAATCGAACGGATGAGACAACGACTTTCCCAATCCGATCCATTCTTCTGAGGTTGGCGGGTTTGATATAAGCTTTGAAATCGATCTCTGGGAGTTGGCCTCCCAATCGAGAACGGTAAGAACTCACATCGAATCCCCGAACCGGCTTAATCCCGGAGATTCCCTGAAGACAATTCTCCCAGAACGTCTCCTTCCCGACGCCGATAGAGGAAACTATTCCCAAACCAGTAATGACAACGCGATGGCATTCTAGATTTCGGATTTCAGATTTCGGATTTTGGATTGGATCTTTATTCCGCAATCCGCAATCCGCATTCCGCATTTGACCGGCTCCTAAAATGCTATCAGTTTTCATCAAACTTCCCAAAGACGAGACAGACATTATTGCCCCCGAAGGCGAACGAGCTTGAGAGGGCTACCCGGACATCCTTTTTAATAGATCGATTGGGTGTATAATTCAGATCGCAGAGGGGATCGGGTACTTCATAGTGAATGGTAGGAGGAATGATTCCTCTCTCCAAGGTCATGACGGTTGCCACAGCCTCAATGCCGCCCGCAGAGCCAAGGCAATGCCCTATCATGGATTTGATCCCGCTGATCGGAATCTCTTTTGCCCTTTCCCAAAAAACACGTTTGATTCCCCTTGTCTCGGCAATGTCATTGAAAGGCGTGGCCGTGCCATGGGCATTGATGGTATCGACCTCCTCCGGGGAGACTCCAGCATGACGGAGAGCAAGGCGTATCACTCTTTCCACGCCTTCTCCGTTGGGCTCAGGCGCGGTGAGATGATAGGCATCCGCACAGATCCCGTACCCTAAAAACTCTGCACGAATCGGGGCCCCCCTTCTTAAAGCATGCTCCAGTTCTTCGATGATCAGAATCCCGGCGCCTTCACCAATGACCAAGCCCCGTCTTCTCTTGTCGAAGGGCTTACAATTTTCGGGATCAACCAGCTTCAAGCTGCTGAATCCGCTGTAGGAGACCTCGCAGAGAGAGTCGCTTCCACCCGTCACCATTACGTCAGCTAAACCCATTTGGATCATCTCACAGGCCACACCGATAGAGGCAGAGCTTGAGGAGCAGACCGTGGCCGTGGTCGTTCGGGGCCCTTGCAGATCTAATTCAATGGCGATGTGGTCTGTCGTAGTGGCCAGGGAATAAGAGATCAGAAGAGAAGGGGAGGCCTTTTTCCTTCCTTGGTAATAGTCTCTAAAATATTTTTCGACCGAGAGAATGCCGCCGGAGCCTGCTCCCAGTACGACTCCTATCCGCTCCTTGTTGTAAGAATCCTGGTTAAAGCGGGCAGATTCCCACGCCTCCCGGAACGCGATCAGGCCGAATTGATCGCATCGGGAAAGGCGTCGAATCTCTTTTTTTGAAAAATGGGCTCCATGGTCAAGATGGGAAACCTCCGCCGCAATCTTCGTCCGGTAGCCAGAAGGATCAAAGACCGTAATCTCCTTTGTCCCGTCTCTTCCTTCAATGAGGGAGTTCCAGAACTCAGGAAGACTATTTCCCACAGCACTGACGACCCCCAGACCCGTGATCACAACCCGCTTCTTCATTTCATGTCCAAGATTTTAATTTGAGAGCCGAGGCCTCACACTCTCTCTTCTTTGAAGGCCAATACGGTTTTGCTCACACCCGAAAAAAGAAACTTTTTACCACTCAGATGGAAAATTATTTCAGCGAAGCTTCCGAAAAGAATGGAGGAGATCCGTTTCCCCAAATCCTCCGGCAGTGTGTACCCTCCGATCGAATGTTGACATTTTTCAAAACCAACTCTCTCTAAACACTGCTGAATCATCTTCGGCGAAAAATCGGAGAGATGAGCAGGTAGATCGTATAAGCGATTCTTAATGCCGAGAAATTGGAGAAGATTTTTGATGGGGGTGGTGTGGGGATACCTCAGCAGGAGGAGCCCTCCCGGCTTTAGGATTCGGTGGCACTCCCTGAGAAAAACCATCGGATGAGAAAGGTGCTCTACGACATAGAAACCTGTGACCGCATCGAAATCATTATCGGGAAGAGCAACTTTTTCCAAAGGACCAGGAAAGATAGTCAGCCCTAAAACATCTCTTGCATAGTCGATCGCTTTTTGAGAAATCTCTACCCCCGCTACCTCCCATCCTCTCTTCTTCATCTCCAACGGAAAAAAACCAAAACCCGTCCCCACATCCAGGAGCCGTCCTTCTCTTCCATATCGCTTTAGCAGATTGGCTGCCCGATGGAAGACAGGTTCCATCATTCTCTTCCATGACTCAATCGAAGGTTCTTCTTCCGGGAGATACTGTTGATAAAAATGAAGGAGGGAACCCATGGTGGGCCGAGGGTTGAGAAAGATAAATTGACATGAGGGACAGCGGACCATCTGGAAGGATCCCTCCCGGTGAAGAGGGTCTCCTCCTGATCCTTCACAGATCGGGCAGTCGATCTCCTCCAGTTCAAAATCCATGTCCACCCTTAGTGATCCCACTCGTTCCATTGCATGAAGAGGATAATGACGGGTTAGAAGGGCGTCCCCCCGATTCGATCCACATCTCTACGGTGCGTGTGTAAAGCTTCCAATGCTCCAGTCTCGATCGTTGCAAGAAATCCAGACATTCCTTGAGGGTATAGGAAGAGCGGATCGATTCTAGAAATCCTCTCCTCGCCTTCGGATATCTTCCGAAAAATGCCCTCCAAAGAAGATTGAAGATTCCGATGAATACGAAAGAGGCATCCCGATGGAAATCAACTATAACAAACGCCCCCCCCTCCTTCAAGGATCGGGCAACCTCGTTGAAGAAGTCCACAGGACGGTCTAAATGGTGGAGCGTGGTAATGCACAGAACAAGGTCGAGCGAATGATCCTCAACAGGCAGGGCGTAGGCCGAGCCTACTTTAAACTCGATTTTGTCGGCCAATCCTGCCTCCTCTGCGTTCCTTCTCGCAATTTCGACCATCACCGGAGAGAGATCGATCCCTTTAAATCGAATTCCCGGAATGGCCTTCGACAAGAAAATGGGGAAGGTCCCTGGACCTGTTCCCACGTCAATAGCCCTTCCGTTCTCAATCCCCTTGGCCAAAACTCGCTTGAGAACCCTCTGGCAAGGAAACCTCCCATATCGCTTGGCCATACGGTTGTAATATTCCGCCAGCTCCTGATCTTCAATAATATCGGGCTCTGTGACTCGTTCTTTCATTCTTCGTCCGCCGGCCTCTTTGCCAGAATAAGAGTTCCCTCGGCGACGGCTTCACCTTTCACCCGGGCCAGAACCTTTACCTTGGCCATACCGGAATATGTGTGCAAAACTTCGGCTTCGATAATCAGTTGATCTCCGGGGATGACCCTTTTTTTCAACCGAAATTCCTCAACCCTCGCCAGGACCGGTATCCCTTCTTCCCTCTCAAATGACGAATGAAAAGCCAGCCCCCCGGTTTGCGCCATCGCTTCCACAATCAAAACCGCCGGCAGGATAGGTTCCTTTGGGAAATGGCCCAAAAAATACGGCTCATCGATGGTGACATTCTTCAAGGCAATTGCCTTCTTTCCCTCTTCGATTTCGAGAACCCGATCGATCATTCGAAACGGAAAAGCATGTGGAAGCTTTTCAAGGATCTCTTTCGTCTCCGACATTTCAACTCACCTTCTAAAACCGAGGTTCTCTGGTAACCTAAGCGTAGTGCGTCATTTCTCAAGCAGTCATTCCCGCCCCGTATCAAGTACGGGGTAGACTCCAGCGGGAATCCAGTTCAGAAACACTGGATTCCGGGTCAAGCCCGGAATGACAAGAAAAGTAAAGGGATTTACGTAAGAAAGTGTCAGACGCACCACACTAAAATAGAGCCAATATTTTAAAGATTCCATTCGCGATCCCCATGATGATGAAAATCCCGATGAAGGAGCCGGTCATCAGGAGAAGGGTACCTTCAACCCTCCCCTTCTTAAAGAAGAAACTAACGATGCTTGCTGAAAGGATCCCAAACCCCCGAATGGGAAGAGCCGAAAGCAGGATCAGACCCATATTTCCCAGGGACATCACCTTTTTTAGCATCGGTCTTTCATCCAAGCGGGCCAAGACATAATCCGTTTTTCTCTTCAGCCATCGGACGGGGAAGAAGCTCTTGCTCGAATGCTCCAAGATAAAGCCATACACCGGGATTTGAACATAATCATACGCCAGGGCCAGAGGGAAATAGAGGAGGACAGGCATTCGGTTGAAGATGGCAAAGAGCACAGAGAAGGATCGCCCTAATGTGAAGTGGATGAGAGTGAAGGCGAGAACGAGTTTCCAATACCCCGCTATCCATTCCATTCGACACCTATCAGGATAGACGAAAAGCAATTTTCCGGTGAAATCCCCAGATGGAGGATTTTTTCAATCTCTCGGTCCAATCTTTGATTGACCACGTAACGGAGATCACAGGTTGGATCCGGGTTCAGATAATTGATGGTCGGTGGAATGAAACCATTCTCCATGGAGAGGACATCGGCCACCATCCTCGTCCCGCCGCATGCAACGGCTTCCCCCGTCATCGACTTGATTGAACTGGCAGGAATCTGCCGATACTGCGCGGGAAATGTGTTTTTAACCGCTTCGGCTTCCAAGGCATCCAATACCTTCGATGAATTCCCGGCCCCGCTGAGATAATCGATGGAAGTACTATCCATCCCCAGGAGCGCCGTTTTTATGGAACGACTTAAATCCTTCGACCCATCTCCTTTAAGTGATTTCCCCGTCAAACTATAACCTAAAATATATCCGTAAACCCTTGCTCCCCTCGCTCTGGCATGCTCTTCATTCTCGATGACCAATAAACCAGCGCCCTCTCCCAATACCAACCCGTTTCTCATTTTATCGTAAGGGCAGGACTTTTCTCCATGTCCCTCATCCGTGGCTAAGAGACGAAGGTCTGAGAACCCTCGGAACAGAAGCTCGCTCAGCTCATCCACGCCACCCGTAAGGATAAGGTCTGCCTTTCTTTTCCGAAGCTGATCACAGGCAAAAGATACGGCGGCCTCCCCTGTGCAGAAGGATTGGACCAGCGTGGAATTAACCCCTTGGATTCCAAGTTCAATGGAAACATAGCTTGAAGGAGCATTAGGCACTGTATTGGGAAAAAGCATGGGGTTTAAATCTAAGAAACCTCCTAAGACTTGTCCGCGATGAAATTCTTCTGAACTCGATAGGCCGCAGAAACCAGAACCAAGGACCACTCCAACCCTCGGGCTGTTTTCCTGAGTCACAGTGAACTGGGCATCGGCCACGGCCAATTTCGAGGCCGCGATCGCCAACTGGCTCGCCCGGTCAAGACGCCGGATCTTGCTCGCAGGTATGAAATCCTTCGGATGGAAAGATCGGATCACTCCCCCTTTTTTCGA
Organism: Syntrophaceae bacterium UBA1163; assembly: GCA_002311635.1. Classification (GTDB taxonomy): domain Bacteria; phylum Desulfobacterota; class BSN033; order BSN033; family UBA1163; genus UBA1163. The sequence continues at coordinate 11,061 of DBZJ01000088.1, read as the reverse complement.
AGAGGAAAAATCGGTATTAAATTCTTTAATCTCCTCGATGCCGGACTTCCCGTTCTTCAAGGATGAAAGGAATTCTTCCTTCCCGATTCCAATCGGAGAGACGATCCCAATCCCAGTAATACAGATACGGTCCATTACTATTTTTTCCAGGTCATTATTTCGCAAACTCCAATACTGATTTGAGTGTGATCGGTGAAACTCTTCCCTTCTCTCCTGGAGACTGTGTCGTAATGAGTGCGGGCGGCGGAAATTCTAAGAAACGGGACAGACAGACGGGTGAGAACGACGCAGTCACTCATAGACCTTCTCTTCTTCTCCTTCGAGGTCCATCGCATCTTTTTCTACATCCCTCACATCACTCTCTCTCTTCAGTGTCTCCCTATAGAACTCGTGCTGGATGAGAAGATTCATGATTTCATTCGTTCCGGTCCAGATCATCTGCAATCTGGCATCACGGAAAAAACGCTCGATCGGATAGACATTCGTGTATCCAATTCCGCCCATCACCTGCATCGAATGGTTGACGACCTCCCAGAGCATTTCCGTGGAGGTCTTTTTTGCCTCGGAGACCATCCGTCTGGAATCAAAGCCTTCATCCACATGCCTTGCCGTCACATAGACAAGGCTCCGAGCGGCGTCGAGTTTTGCAATCGAATCGGCCACTCTAAAACTGACCGCTTCAAATTTTCGGATCGTCTCTCCGAAGGCCTTTCTCCTGTCGCTATACCGTGTCGCTATCTCCAGACAGCATCGCGCCATGCCAAGGGCACCAGCGGCAGTAGTCAACCTCTCAGGAATCATCATCCGGTTGAAGACCAGGAAACCCCCATTCAATGGTCCGACGAGGTTTTTTGCCGGCACCTTGGTATCTCGAAAATACAGGCGACCCGTCCCGCCTCCGCGCGACCCCAGAAGTCCGTAAACATGCTTGACTTCAACGTCTTTATCCCGTTCGACGATGAAACACGAGATGGATTGGTGGGGCTCCGCCTCCGGGGCTGTCTTGGCATAGACCAGAAAATAATCCGCCCCCTCCGCGCCCACCACGAAGCGCTTCTGGCCATTGAGGATGTAATGATTCCCGTCTTTCTTGGCAAGCGTGGTGGCACCGAAAAAGTCGGATCCTCCGCGCGGTTCTGTGAGGGCCTCAGCGCAGAAGAGTTTTCCCCCAAGGGTGGGTTTCAAATATTTCGCCTTCTGCTCCGGAGTGCCAAAATGATGGATCGCCTCGCCGCAGATGCTCACCAAAGAGTAAAGGCAACTCATTCCTGACCCAAGGACGCCGATCTCTTCAATGGCCGCTACCTCCCCAGTCCACTTCATGCCCCTGCCTCCCCATTCTTTGGAGAAGCGAAGGCCGAGGAGATTCTGTGCTGCCAGGCTTTCCACATACTCCTTTGGGTACTTCACCTGATCAGCATCCATTGCTCGGATCAGTGAACTCGGGACCTTTTCCCTGACGAACTTCCTCACCTCTCCCTTCAATTTCCTCTCTTCCTCTGTTAATAGAAAATCGTACATGGTCTTCCCTCCCCTCTAAAGCCACGTTTGCCTGTGGGTTTCTCCAGCATGATGCATTCATTACCCAAAAATCATAAAGAATCAAGAGAATTCTTCTCCAGGGTTCGCCGCTGTTCTTCCCTTGTGTTTTTGAGAGGGATTGATTAACATTGATATTTAAAGGAGAAAAAAATAATGCTTAGAATATTGAGAGAACATGCACAATCATGGATGCTCAAAGCTATCCTGATATTGGTGGCCCTTTCTTTTGTGTTGTTTTTTGGAGGTTATGCCTATTTCAGAGAGAAAAAAGTGACTTATGCAGCTCAAGTGAACGGGGTGACTATCGGGTCGAGGGAATATTACGATGCCCTTCAGAATCAGATCAAGCAATATCGGGAGGCCCTGGGTCCGTCCTTTTCCGAGAAAATGGTCGAACAACTCCACTTGAATGACAAAACCTTGGATGACCTCATTGATAAGATTCTCATCCTTCAAGAGGCAAAAAGATTGGGACTTTCCGTTACGGATGAAGAACTGAGGGATGCCATTGAATCCACCCCGGCTTTTCAGGAGAATGGCCGGTTTGACAATAGGAAGTACCAATGGATTCTGCGTTCTAACCACATGACCCCGGAGGAGTTTGAACAGGGTCAGCGGGAAAATCTTCTGATTTCGAAGGTAATCAGCCTGGTTAAGCTGAACGAAGGGAAGGTGTCCGATGACGAAGTGCTGGATACGTATCTCTTCGAAAACGAACGAATCAACCTCGTTTTCCTGAAGATTGCTCCTGACTCTCTCAAAAGCCAGGTCCATGCAAATGAGGTCGAGATAAAGGACTACTATCAGAAACATCAAGAGGAATTCAGGATTCCCACGCTTGTTCAGATTCAATATCTCCTCTTTCGTCCTTCTGATTTTGAGAAGAAAGTACAAGTCTCCTCGGACGAAGCCAAACGATTTTATGACTCTCAAAAAGATACCTTCAGGATACCTAAACAGGTGAGGGTCAGGGACATCCTGATCAAGGTGGAACCGCAAGACGCGTCGAATAAAATAGAGGCGAAAAAGAAGAAGGCGGAAGAAATCCTGGAGAAAGCCAAGAAGACAAAGGATTTTGCTTCCCTGGCGAAGCAGTATTCCGAAGCGGAAAATGGCCCCAAGGGTGGCGACCTGGGCTGGGTTCAAAAGGGGATGCTGGGTGAACAACTTGAATCCATTCTCTTCAAGATGAAGGCGGGTGATCTGAGCGGCGTACTGGCAGCAAGAGACGGGTTTCATATTTTTAAGGTCGAGGAGGTTAAGGAGGAGAAATTAAAACCCTTCGACGCTGTAAAAGATCAGATCCTTCTGACGTTGGAGAAACAAAAGGCAAAAGCAGAAGCCTCTCGAAAAGCGGATGATGCCTTCTACGCCCTTTTCAAGAACCGCGATTTAGAAGGATACTCGAAGGAGAAGGATATTCCAATCAGGACGACAGGCCTCTTCAAGGAAGGCGACGAGATCCCTGAGATCGGGAAGACCCCTCTCTTTTATTCCAGTGCCTCCTCTTTAAGGTTGGGAGAAATCTCTCCTGTGGTTAGTATCCCGCCCAATTTCTATATCCTAAAGTTAGTGAACAAAAAGGATTCCCGGGTCCCCCCTCTGAACGAGGTCAAAGAGGAAGTGACCCAAAGGGTCGTGGAAATAAAGGCAGAGGAGAGAGCCCGACAGGTAGCGGATGAAATTCTCAACCAGATTCGAACGGGCAAAAACATCAGAGAGATCGCAAGGGAGAAGGGTTATCCTCTGGAAGAGACCGGTTTTTTCACCCGGGCATCAGGGGTGGTCCCCAAAATCGGTCCTTCCGCAGGATGGATGGGAATACTCGCTTCACTGACAGACAAAAATCCTGTCCCTAAGGAAACCATTCATACCAAGGACGGATATTTCGTGGTGAGGTTGTCCGGCTACGAGCCTGCGGATCAGAGCAAATTCCAGTCGGTGAAGAAAAACCTTGAGAAGCAGCTGAGCTCTCGGAAACAGCAGGAAGCGCTTCAGCATTGGCTCGATCAACTCCGATCCAAAGCCAAGATCGATAAGAATAAAGACATCCTCAAGGGTTGATGAAGCCTCTCCGTCAAAAGCGGGTCCCCAGAGGAATAACATTGCATAATGGCACGGTCTCTTCTTCCCGACAGGAAGGGGCACTTGCCGGTCAAGTTTGAAAGGGGGATCAAGGGAAACTGGCTCCCATGAAGATCCACCGTAGCCCGTCTCTCTTGGAATGTTCAGTCTCGTGCCACGGATCTACACTCAAGTTTTTCCCCTTTTTAATCCAACCCAACTATTCGTAAACTGTACTCCTTCAACCGATGCCGTCTTTTCCCGTAATCAGGAATAATCGATTGGACCTTCTGCCAGAACTGAAGTGTATGATGGGGGTAAATAAGGTGGCAGAGTTCATGAACAATCACATAATCCATCACAGAGATGGGCGCCATCACGATCTTCCAGTTAAGCCTGATGATTCCTCCTCGTGAACAACTTCCCCATCGTTTTTCTTGATTTTTGATCTTTATTGAGACAGGCCGTTTCCCAATCAATGGTGCAAAACGGTTCACTCTTTCCCTAATCTTTTCTTCTGCATGCTCTACATACCACTCGATGAGTGCTCTCTTGACAGATGAACTACCATTCTCATTACCCGAATGCCCATTGCCCTCGACAAAAAATCTTCCATTGACTAATCTACATTTCTTCTCACCTTCAGGCAATGGTTTTATTACCTTCAAACGGTAATATCTACCCAGGTATGGAAAGGATTCGCCGCTCACAAATTGTTTAGCTGAATTCGCATCAGTGTTCTTTTTTACTTGCTCCAGCTTCTCAATAATCCGTTTTCCTTTCTTATAAAGAATCTTTTGTATATCCCCCTCGTCCAAGAAAGAGGGAGACAAAACGGTAATAGATCCTGTTGGATTAATATGGATGGCAACCGTCTTTTTTCTGTTTCCTTTCTTAATCTCGAAATGAATTCTTCTATTTCCAAATTGGATGAATTTCATTTTAGGTGTCTTTCAAATGAATTCGGGCCAGGTTTAAAATCTCCCGGGTCAAAGGTTCTAAATGATCCTCTTGAAAACCTTTTGATCTCAGAAGCCTTTTGACCTCCCTCCTCATTTCTCTCTGGGTATCCTCTTTTTCCGTCCAGTCAATTACCCGTTTTTCTTTTATTGATTGAATGATACTTTTTATAAATGCCACTTGTTCCTCTTCCGAATCTGAAAACATTGTCTTTTTGAAAGGGAGAAGAAGACCATAGAAAGAGAACTCGCCAACACTTTCAAAACCAAGCGATCTTGAATAGGCCTCACGCTCTTTTTCCTTCTTTCCAAGATCCATCAGGCCGATTAAGAGCTTTGCCTCATCTTTCCTTTCCTTACTGTCTTCTTCAATGATTTTTTCCAACCGTTTTTTTAGTGATCCATAGAAGGCAGGGTCTGTAGATATTTTTTCATTAATCGTTTGCCGAATAGCATATTCTACATGACTGGCCTTAGCCTTCGGGCTTCCCTTTATTTCCAGTTTTTCACGAAAATCGGGCGCGGTGATGCTAATCGGTTCAAGGATATTCTCCATCCCCGTATCCGCAATGTGCGCATGAATCAGAGCCTCCACTTTCTTGCTGCAATCTTCAAGAGTCAGATGCTCATCACGGTAAAGATTCTTTGCTCCTTCTCTAATGATACCCAATAATTTAAAACCTTTTAGAAACGGATCAACGACAGGATCTGGCATGAGTAGATCCATACTCCGCGCCATATTTCTAAAAGCGACATCAAAATCAGCCCGTATGTCTTCTGGTTTGAGAACCTCCATACATTTTTGTAGAATGTCTTCCGGTCTTCCTCTGGAGAGGTCTATTTTTTCAAAGAACCCCAGTGTCTTCCTATACCAGTAAAAGAGGTTGGCAACCTCTTTTTGAATATCGTCAACTCCGAAAATACCTTCTAAGTCTTCTTTCTCAAATATGATAAGGGCTTCAGCCAACTCCCGGCCAACCCCGACATAATCTACTACTAGACCGAAATTCTTTCTCGGATATGTACGGTTTGTCCGCGCGATTGCCTGAAGAAGTGTATGCTCCTTTATCCGTTGATCCAGATACATGACCTGCTCAATTGGTGCATCAAAACCTGTCAGAAGTTTATCGCAAACGATGAGGAACTCTAAAGGATTATCTGGATCATTAAACGCCTCTTTAATGGCAATCTCTTCTTCCCTCGTCCGTTTGTATTTCTCTTTCCACTCTTTATCCTTGTTGTTTACGGTAATGACTACCTCGGATCGTTCAGGGCCAATTAACTTATCAAGTATTTCTTTGTACCTAACAGCCATCGCTCTATCCGAAGCTACGATTTGTGCTTTAAAACCATTAGGCCGTATTTTTGAGTTAAAGTGCTCCACCATATCGTGGGCAATCCGATCAATCCTGCGATCCGCTTTCGAAAGTGTTTCTATGGTCGCGTATTTCCTTTTCAAAAGGGCCTTTTCTTTCTCTGTTTTATCGGAGAATAAATCATCAAAGAGCTGATCCAGCGTCTTTCCAACTACCTGTAATTGTGCCAATCTGCTTGCATATTTGACCGGCACAATCTCCTTATCATCCTCGGCATTACGGATCGTGTAGGCATCCAGGTACCGTTCTCCAGGAGGGCTAAAATGCCGGTAGGTATTTCTGTCTCTTTTATCGAGCGGTGTCCCTGTAAAGGCAAAGAAAGAGGCATTGGGGAGGGCCCTACGCATATTTAAGGCAAAAAATCCATATTGGGTCCGGTGAGCTTCATCCGTCAGGACAATAATATTCTTTGCCCTTGAGAGCGGTTTATCAAGCTTCTTTCTGAACAAATGAACTGTTGTCATGATTGTATTGCCAACATTCTGACCTAAGAGTTCATAAAGCTTCCGATGGGTTCCACGTTTCTCTCTAACCTGAATTGGGTTGGGAAAGTCGCAATTGCGGAAGGTTTTGCTGATCTGGTCGTCAAGGTCTATTCGATCGGTCACTATAAGGATGATAGGATTTTTAAGTTTCTTCTCTTCGCGCCTGAGTTTGACGGCAGCAAAAAGCATCGTAAGTGACTTACCCGATCCCTGCCAATGCCAAATAATTCCGCGTTTCTCGTCTTCTGTAGTTACCCTTTTCAATATCTTATTAACGGCCGTATATTGCTGGTAACGGCATACTTTCTTGACGATTCTACGCTGTTTTTGTTCAATCTCGTAAACAATAAAATTCTGAATAATGTCAAGGAGATTCTTTTTATTCAGGATACCTGCGATCAGCACTTCTTGTGCTGTTGGACGGTCAGACAGATCTTCTTTTTTGATTAACCCGAGCTCCAGCATCTCCTTAATGGATGGGTGCTCTGCCATGTTGGGAAACTTCTTGCCTCCCATATCTTTCCATTCGTGGAAAAATTCGGGACTGGAAAGGATAGTCCCATATCTGGCACCAAAGAGATTTAACCCGATAAGGATTTCGTTAGTAGGGAATACCTGGGCAATTTCTCCCTGGTATCTTATGAGCTGTCCAATGGCGGTAGCCAGCCCTGCCTGTTTTGCAACAGGACTCTTGCACTCAATCACAACCAGAGGAATCCCATTGATAAAAATGACGATATCGGGACAGTCTGTTTGTTTTGGTCCTTTTACCCAGAATTGATTAACAACAAGAAATTCGTTTCTCTCAGGGTTATCAAAATCGATAAACCTAACGGTAAGCTTCTGTCTTCTTGCGCCAACATCCTGATCTATGGAAACTCCTGAAATTAAGTCCTGGTGGAATATCCTATTTGCCTCCACCAAACTTTCAGCCTGAATGTGGGTAACTCTTCTTATGGCCTTATTGATACTCTCTTCGTTTAAATGGGGATTGATTTGGGCAAGCTTCTTTTTAAGGCGGGAGATTAGAACCACATCTCTTCTGGAGGTCCGTTCACAGTCATCTTTAAGATCCGGATCAAGTTGATCGCCGTGGATATAGTCATATCCAAGACGCTTTAACTGCTCAATGGCAGGTTGTTCGGAAAGATTATCTTCATTAAATTTAAGATTCATATTAGCTTTATCTCCCCCTCAACCTTATCTTCTTCCCCGTGGGGAAAAGGAATAAGAATATTCCCCTGTCCACATTGGGGAAAGGGATGGGGTGAAGGGCGGGCCTACACAGGAACCCGAATCTTACCAGTCAACAACACCTGCATTAAACCCTTTTTCAGCAGTTCTAGTCGTTTTTTGTGGTTTGCTTCTTTCTGTAATTCGTTATCAATAGAAGATAAAATATCAGCGATTTGTTTTTGTTCATTTATTAGAGGTCTTGGTAAGGGCATATTGGAATATTCTTGAGCATTAATATTTGGCTGTGCCCCTGCTCTAAGCATTCCTTTAACCCAATTATAATAAAAATTGGAATGTGTATATTGAAACAAGAAATCGGGTAAAAGCTGCATTGGATTTGGTTTAAAGCGTATCATATACCCGGCAAATGCGCACTCTCCATCTCTATTTCTGTACCAATAAGTTTTACCAACCGTTGCCCCACTTCTTGCAAAAAGGAAATCCCCCTCTTTAAGGATATAGGGTTCAGCAAATTCTCTTTTGATACTTTGCCATGTAGATGTTAATAGTTCTCCATCTTCTGTAATGTCTGTTATTCGAATGTATCTCGGCAAACTCTTATCCATGTCAATTGAAGGAACATTTGCTCCATACTCCGGTTGCCCATTACATAGATCGCCTAACCTTATCATTTCCCACTCTATCGGTATTTCTCCGATCTCCGTCTTCTTAAATTTCTCATGGCCGATGCCGCAGGTGAGGAGCCTCTGCATCAGACCCTTTTTAGCCTCTTTGGTCTTTTCGATAATCTGATCGGTCTTCTCAGTCGCCTCATCCACGGTTGTCAAAATTTCAGCAATCTTTTTTTGTTCGAAGAGGAGAGGGAGGGGTAATTCAATTGCTTTTAATTCCGGTGCCTTTATGGTTTTTATAGTAGTGGCTGATGATGCTTCGTCTAAGCGGTTTTGAAAGAAATCGCTTAGGAAAAATTGTTTCAGCCATAAGGGATAAACTTTATTTCGATTTGGGGAAATTCGCATAAGGTTTGCTGTCATATTGGCATTTTCTAAACGACTTGGTATATACCCGATTTTCCCCATTGTACCTCGCACAGAAAGAACGAAATCTCCTTCATGCAAAATTGTTCTGGGAAAATTAGCAGAGGTTTCTTTCGGTATATAACGGTATTCCAAAGGATCGCTGGAAAGCTCTCCATTATTTCCTATTAACTCACCTCTCACTTCGGGAACTCCGTCTTGCTGAACGTATTTTATATTGTAATATGTTGGATATCGATAAATTTCTTCACAAATAGCCTCTAATCGAACCATTTCCCAATCCACCGGAATTCTGCCGATGGGAGTATTTTTGTATTTAATACCTGTCTTTAAACTGCTTACCTGCTCGACCATTATTTTGCTCCAAAGACTTTTGTAATAAATGCTTCAAATGCCTTCTCATATTCTTGTGGTTGGACATCCCTTCCCGGAACTGGAGGCATATCTAACCCGCTTGTTGAGAATTCATTGCTAATTATTTCCATTGAATCTCTGAGTTTTGAGCTCCTCATATAATCGCTTATTTCCTCCTTGCTTATTTCATTCAGGACCTTCCAGACATTGGAAAGCGCTGAAAAGAGGGAAATCCAATCAAGCCAGATCGGCTTCTTAAATTCTGTGATGCTTGTTCTCGATAAAAATTCCCACCATCGTTCATGAGAAAGCCAATATTCTATTTTCCGCTTACCTGTCTGCCTAGTCAGCACCAGGCCGGATCGAGAGAGATCAATCAGAGCGTCCTGAGTCCCTCTTACGGAGAGGCCTATAGCTTTCGCTACCTCAGAGGGATGACCTCCGTTATTTGTTAAAAGATAAACCAGGCACTCAGCCCTTGAACCTACACCGAAAAGCGAACGCAGTAAGAACCGAATAGTGGTCTGAGAGGTAATCGGCACTTCACGTGTCAATCGGCGGACAATCAATTTGGGACGATTAAACCCGCATGAAAGGAAGATTGAATCCGGCTCAGGCGAAGGTGGATAACGTTTTCCATCTTTACTAAAAAAGAGGGATTTACGGCTATCAGGGCTCTCTTGTATTTGGTGTCCGCAAAAGTTAGCAGTATTCCGCCATTTTCTTTCATCACTTTCCTGCACAAGAAATTTTGCGACTGCACCTGTTAATTTTATGATTGTTTCATCTTCTCTTCTAAGAATCCCTCGAAGCCTTTGTAAATCAATCCATTTGCCGTTGATAACCAGCCAATCCAAGACTTCATCAAAAAGTCTCGGCTCGTACCGCCCCATTTCAAGCGTGAAAAGAAGCAAGGGTTCAGGGTCAATGATCCACAGGTCTTCGGCTCTTGCGTCGCCCAGAACGCCAAGCGCAGACCACTGACGCCAGAGGAAGTTAAGAATATTTTCAAGAAATAAATATCTAAAGTCTTTCTGCAACATCTCCAAATCCCATGTATTTCAATAGATTCTTCAGATTTTGTTTATAGCCATCCGAAACATCATGAGTCATACTCCAGCGGGCAGCGCTTTCTATCTCTTCTGAAGTAGGTTTCAAACCTAACAGATCATCAAAGTGCTTTCCCGCCCCTTGGTCTACTGTGGCATAGAGCTTAAAATGGATTTGGTCATAGTGGCCCAAAAAATGAATCGCCAATTTATTGCCGAATACTCTGGTTGTGGCTCTCTGCATAAAACCATTGGGAAGACCTAAATCAACCGCTGAAGCAGGCCCTGTATTAAGCCAATCATCTGGCAAGTTAAAATCACGAGCCACTTTCTTTGCAGCCATCACCAATTCGGGAGTTAAGGAATCTGCCTTGATTAAGAAAGCTTCCCCCTTTTCACTCCGCCCTATATAGGCGAGAATATCTACATCTTTAGTAGCACGTCGAACCAGACCTAAAACATTCAGGGCCGATCCACCACATACCAGAAGCTCAACAGGCTTATCCAACAAACTTTCCAACTGTTCCCCTAATGCACTCAATACGAGTTCAACGTCTTTTTGATCTTCAAACATAACTAAACCTGATATCCAAGCTCCTTCAAAAAGTCATTCATCTTCTTTTCAATCCCTGATCGTTCCCCTTTGAGGGCATTCAGCTCGTTCAGAACCTTCTGCACATCAATGGGTTTTTCTTCTTCTGTCACATCGATATATCGAGTAATGTTCAGATTATAGTCATTTGTTCGAATCTCATCGAGAGACACCGGACGGCAATATTTATCAACTGATCTATATTCCCTGTATCCACTAACAATCTTTTCAATGTCTTCTTTCCGGAGCTTATTCTGGTTTTTTCCTTCTAAGAAGTCGTTTGCCCCATAAAGGAAGAAAACCTTTCCTCTTCGTTCTTTCGGTTTACTTTTATTCAAAATGAAAAGACAGGCTGGGATGCTTGTTCCAAAAAAAAGATTGGAGGGAAGTCCAACAACTGCTTCGA
>DBZJ01000058.1 GCA_002311635.1 Syntrophaceae bacterium UBA1163 | reverse complement strand
GACACAAAGATCATACATTACCGTCTCGTCAATTCTGTTGACACCTCTAAAGAAATTCGTTAATGTGAAGTAGAAAAGAAACGATCAAGGAGGTAATGGATATCAAGTCTATTTTAAGCATTGTTTTCATCAGTGGTGCTGTTTTGCTGGCAATTTCTTCCTGTACCACCATGAATATTGGGCCGGATGCCTCTCTCTCTCTTGGAACGAAAGCGCCCTCCAGGGGAGGTGAAATCAAATTATTGAGTATGGATATTCCCCAAACCGGATCTCTCTCAGCGAACGTAGAATATTGGACGACTATTCATTTTGAGACAGAAGCTAAACCAGAGATTCGCAGAGTTTGTTTCAACTTCTCGGGTGGCAGCCAATCCTGCGTGGATGTTCAGGCGAAAGATGTGACCTACGGGTCGCATCCATACTTCCGGGTATCGATTCATGTCCCGGTGGATTCAAAGAAGATAGACTGTTACGCTGAGTACGTACGAGATGGGGAAACACGCCGGACAAATACCGTAACTTATTACGTCGTTGCTCTGAAGAGACCTGAGGAATAATCACAAAAGAGACGGATTTCCCACAGGCCGTCGTACGCCCGCAACAACACGCTTTTTTACCGAAAAACTCCTCAATTAAATTCCGCTTAGAGAAACTTGCTGCATGGATGAGAGTGCCATGTAAGTGTGGTGAATCTAGAACTTCTTTACAAGGATAATTAGGATTGTCATTCCCGCGAAAGCGGGAATCCAGTTGAAAAGACTGGATTCCGGATCAAGTCCGGAATGACGGTCTCTGTAAAGTAATTTCTGAATCGCTGCACTAGAACGACTTGAAGAATTGATAAAAAGCTTTCGCATGCAGATCCCCCATGAAGCGATAAAGCAACACCTGGGCATTCACTTGATTTCTTTAGATCCTATGACTATTTTTAGACTAAGAAAGGGGGTCTGTCGAAATGAAGATGGTTAAGAGAACTCTGATTTTCACATTCGTCGCTCTATTGCTCATCTTCGAGGCAAATGCATTGGTCTCACAGGAACATTTCTCCACATTTATAGGCACCACCGTGGGAATTCAAGGAGTGTTTAGACAGTGGTTGGATGTGAAAAATAATAAGGACGGAATGATTATCAATTTCAGGATCGGGAGAGATACGGTCTATGCTCCCCATAGGTATCCCTTTCCCGGGGAGAAGGTGAAGGTGGAGTACTTACCAATCCGAGGGGTTGATGTGGCTTATAAGGTGACTATCTTAAGGAGAACCACCTAAGTAAAAACAAAGAAGGAGATGAGAAGAGATGGTGAGAAAGAGGATTGTCGGGTTACTCCTTTTCGTTGGGCTTATGCTCATTTTTTCTTCATGCCACCCTCGTCATGTTTCGGATGTCAAGGCTAACATGACCAAAGAGGAAGTGGTCACTTTGTGGGGGAAAACGGACCTGATCACTTATAAGACTGTTAATGGGAAGACTCTTGAAACGTGGGAATATCATTTTTCAAACACCGATTCCCTTTGTCTTGTCACTTTCTCTGAAGACAGAGTAGTAGCTACCCAATGTCGCCCTCTGCCAAGGCGGTATTATCGCACATACCCATACTACCCGTATTATTACCCATACCCATACCGATATTACTACCCTTACTACTAATAGAAACGCATTAAATCAATTGACATCACCCCTGCCCTTACCCTCCCCACTTGAGGGGAAGAATGGGTGGGGGTGAAGGGCAACTTGACATATTACGAACCGCTACCTCCATTTTAATTGGAATTATCTGAAAGGAAAGAGGTGACTAAAGATGAACAAGAAGTTAACAATCTTAGCAGCTACTTTACTGTTGTTGTTAGGCTTCTCGAGTAAGGGTATCGCGGGAGTGAGTATCAACATCGGGTTCCCTCTTCCGCCACCATTTGTATTTCCTGCACCTCCTTCGGTGGCTGTGATACCGGGCACGGACGTCTACTATTGTCCTGATGTAGGTTTCGATGTCTTTTTCTACGGTGGAAACTGGTACCGCTCTTTTGAAGGGCGCTGGTACTTGGCCACCGCTTACGACGGACCATGGGTCTTTGTCGCAAGTCCCCCAGTCGTTTTTCTAAATCTGCGTGCTGATTTCAGGATCATCGTGAGGGGGGAAAGGCGTATCCCGTTTGGCGAGCTGCACAGGAATTGGCGAGCCTGGGAGAGAGATAGGTACTGGGAACACCATGACTGGGGAAGCCCGGAACATGAAAGACACTACGGGGTGGCCCCCTCGTTTAGAGAAAGAGAGCGCGGTGTACGCGGCGGCACCGTCCACGAAAGAGGCAGACACGAGGAGCATGAAAGACGTTAGAGTCTGATCGTACGAAACGTCATGGATGATCTCAGAGGCAATTAGAATTCGGGGGGACCTTTCGGAGTTCAAGGACCTCCCAAATTTTCTTTGTAGAAAAAATAATCCAACTCTTCAGGCGGAGGCCAATAACCTGCCCTGTTCATCCCGATTTTTTCTTCCACAGATAAGAAGATCTCAGAACCCAAGACCGGGGCGGGCAAGCCCGTCATCATTGTTGACACTTTCATTCAAAATCATGTATAAGGTCTTAGATTAAACCTTCGCTCTCTTGGACTGTTTGATGAGAAGAAATTTTCGGAAGACACCTCTGTAAAGCCTCCAGTGGATTACAGTCTGCCGGAGGCTTTCTCTCTTGCGCCCGTAAGATAATTTTTGGGAAAAAAGGAGGAAGAGATGAACCTGGCCGGAATCGCCGAACAAAAAATAAAGGAAGAGGGGGAGCGGCTCACCCTCATTTACGAGGGGAGAGAGATTACGAACGTGGAGATGAACCGGGCATCCCGGAGGCTGGCCCGGTCCCTTAAGGACCTGGGCGTGAAGCGGGGCGACCGAATCATCCTGCAGATGCCCAACTGTCCGGAGGTGCTCCAGGGTTTCGGAGCCATCTGGAGGATCGGCGCCGTGGTCGTGCCGATTAATTACCTGGTCGGCGAAGAAGAGACCGCTTACATTTACCAGGACTCGGGCGCGAAGGTGGTGATCAGCAGTTCGGTATTCCTTCCCAAGATCCAGGCAGGCAAGGCAAAGGCCCCCAACCTGGAAACGGTCATCCTTGTCGACCCGGAGGTTCCTCAAGGGTTCCTTTCCTACCCGCATCTCCTGGAAAAAAAGTCTGAGGAAACAGGGGTGGCGAACACGGATGCTGAGGAGTTGGCCGCTCTAATCTACACAGCGGGCACGACGGGTCGGCCCAAGGGCGTCATGCACACCCATCTCAGCCTTTACGAGAACGCCCGAATGCAATATGAATCCCTGGCCCTGCCCGAGGGCCTCTTGGCAGTCTTCGTCCTCCCCCTCTGCCATTCCTATGGCATCGCCAGCATCAACCAAGGCCTTTTCCGACGGAGGGGAAAAGCGGTTCTACTCAACTCCTTCAACGTCGAGGCCATCTTTTCTGCCATCGAGAAGTACCGGGCCGATACCCTGGCCGGAGTTCCCACCATGTATGTGTTCATGCTGCTTTTCCCCGAAGCGAAGAAGTACGACCTGAGCTCGATGAAATACTGGTTCTGTGGATCCGCGCCGTTGGCCCTCGAGACCTTCAAGCGTTTTAAGGAAACCTTCGGCTTCGAGATTATCGAAGGCTGGGGCCTGACAGAGGCTGGGGCGAACAACACGACCAATCCCCTGGAAGGTATGAAAAAGGTCGGCTCCATCGGCGTTCCCCATATAGGAACAGAGATGAGGGTCGTGGACAATGCGGGGAACCCGCTCCCCGCCCGCCAGGAGGGGGAGATCGTGATCCGGGGCCCCATGCTCATGAAAGGCTACTGGAACAGGCCGGAAGAGACGGCGGAGGTGCTCCGAGGCGGCTGGCTCCATACAGGAGACGTAGGCTACGTGGACGAGGATGGTTACTTCTGGATCACGGAACGGAAAAAGGACCTGATCATCAAGGCGGGCGAAAATATCTCACCGCGGACGGTTGAGGAGGTTCTCTTCGGATGCCCCAAGGTGTCTGAGGCGGCCGTCATCGGGATGAAGGACGATCTCTATGGCGAGAATATCAAGGCCTTCGTCGTCTTGAGACCCGGAGAGGAGGCCACGGTCGAGGAGATCATCGACCATTGCCGGAAAAAACTGACGAACTTTTTGCTCCCCAAGGAAGTGGTTTTTTTGAAAGCCCTGCCCAAAAACCTTGTCGGCAAGGTGCTCAAAAAGGAGTTGAGGGCGTTGTGATACACGGCAAATACTGCTCTGCGTAATATGGATGTTTCCTCATAGCTCTCACACGTCCACACTTCAACGGACCCACGGCAGATAGGCGGGAGACGGGAATCCTAAAGCCTTTTTCTGAAAAGCGCGAAAAAGTGTTCTTTCATCCTTTCCAGAATCGGTCTGTTCCGCCAAGCGCCTTCATCTATTTTGGTAGAGTTACTCAGATCCTCTTCAAAGATCCCGGTCATCTTTAAGGCAAAAGCGGAATCCAGGATTCCAACGTTTCCCTCATCGTTATACACAAGAGATTGATAGTCGAGGTTGGTGGAACCGATGATGCTCCAGCATTCGTCGAAAAGATAGGTTTTTGCATGAAGCATTTCTCCCAGGTACGTATAGATTTCAATCCCACCCTTCAGAAGCCTTGGAAAAAAAGCTCTTCCTGCGTAGGACGCCGCGGGGATATCGCTTTTGCCCGGTACGAGGAGCCTCACCCTCACTCCACGCCTCACTGCCGTTTCGAGTTTTTCGATCAGCCTACGGCTCGGAATGAAATAAGCGGTGGTCAGTAGGATGCGGGTTTGGGCGTGGTCAATGCTATAGCGAAGAAGGTCCCTCATTCTTTTTCTGCCCTCCCTTGAATAAGAAAAAATGGGGAGTACAGGAATGCCGTCTTCCCCCTCGCCCCTCCCTTTTCCCCCGCGGGGAGAAGGAGAGGATGCAGGAGAGTCATGAGACCCTTTATTCTTCGTGTGGAAAGAAATCTCCTCTCCACCCCAGGTGGTCCAGCTTTTCTTGAACGCCTCGAAAAGTTCGTAGACGATCGGTCCTCCCAAAAGAATTCCTGTATCGCGCCAACCCCTGCTTCGCCTCCGGAGGTGAAACCCGCTGTATTCATTCGCGATGTTAAGCCCGCCCGTAAAAGCCCTTTTCGAATCGATCACGATGAGCTTTCTGTGATCCCGATGGACGTAGGAAAACGGGGCTGTCCACTTTAACGGATGCGAGGCTCTGATCTTAATACCCTCCACGCGCATCTTCCTCCAAAAACTTCTTGGAGTTCCCAAAGATCCGAAGTGGTCGTACAGGACGTAGACCTTTACTCCTTCACGGCTCTTCTCTCTCAACAGCTCGGATAAACCAATCCCGGTGTCGTCATTCTTGAATATATAAAATTGAAGGCAGACGAATCTTTCTGCCCTGTTGATCGCATCGAAGATCGTCCGGAAGGAATCCCCTCCCTTCCACAGCAGTTCGACACTCGTGGCAAAGGAGAATTTCTGTTTGAAGATTCTTTCAATGGATGGAATGATAAATCCGTTTTCCATAGCCGTTCGACCTAAGCTCAAATTCTATACCACCTATGCCAACTTGGGAAGGGGGCAAGATGAGATGGACAATTTTTGTCCACATTCTTGAATTTCGTTCAATCACTTCTGCCAATGACGAGAGAAGCCCGTGAAATCTGAAGACAATAATTTTTTGTCTCATGGCACATAAAATGCATCCGAACCCTTCGTTATACTTAGGAAAACGCGAAACATTGGGAGCGGAAAATGGTCATTTGCCCGCAATGCAGCATCGAGCACAATCCCGGGGAGGAATTTTGCAGAAGGTGCGGGAAGTATCTTTTAGACGTAGAGGATCCCGCTCCCGGAGAGGAGAGGAAAAACGTGAAACTCTTTTGTCCGAAATGCCAGCTCCTATATAAAAAAGGCAACTATTGCAGAAAATGCGGCTCTCTATTGATGCAGAAAGATCCGTCACAGGAAAATGGCCTTCAGCCTTTGGAGAAGAAATCGGCTAAACGATGGTCCAGGGAATGGTTCACGCTATTGAAAGAAGAAAAGGAGTTGGAATCCTGCATCAGTAAGCTGGAAACGCAGCGGGAAAAAGTGTCCGGGGAAGTCCTCGATCTTCTGTTCGCCCGTTACAAGGACCGGATGAAATCCCTGTCCCCCCTGCATCAAGAAATTGAAACGGAGCTTGAATCGATCAAGAAGAAGGCGTTGGAACAGATCGATTCCCTGAAAAATGAGTTGGAACCCGTTCAAAAAAGGCTTGGGGAATTTCAATCGCTTTTCAAGTCGGGCGCGCTCACGAAGCCGGATTTCGTCAGGGAGAGGAAAGAATTAAAGAGGGAAGTCAAATCGAGAGAAAAAAGCTTGAAAAAATACCACCAAATCCTTTCACTCCTGCCCCAGAAGATGGGAGGAAAAGCGACGTCCGCCGGATTCACGGGAGGCCTCCTTCGACCCCCGGCATTGCTAACAGCTGGGATTCTCATTCTCCTGATCATCGCAGGAGGGTACTTCCTCTGGCCGCATCACTCTCAGTCTAGCGGACCGGCCCCGGTGGAGATCGTTACCCCCCTTTCCACGCCCCTCCCACCACAAGATCCACCTCCTCCGTTAAAAGACCAGAGAGTCGAAAAGATAACCTCCCTCTTTGAAAATATTAGACAGGCAAATCTCGAGAAGAATATTGATCTCTTTATGTCCTGTTTCTCCCGCGACTTTAACGGAACGGAAGGAAAACGGCGGGACACGCTGAAGATGTGGGAAAACTACAGCTACCTCGATCTTTCTTATGATTTGAAGAGACAGACGGTAACGGGCGATAGCGCCGATGTCAGGTTGGAGTGGCTTGCCAAGACCTCCCAGAAGTCAAGCGGGAAAACACAAGACGGCAAAACCGTTCTCGACGTTACCTTGAAGAGAGAAGACGGTCATTGGAAGATCGCGGAGATCAAACCCGTAAGTTAAGATCCCGAAGTGTCACAGAGGGCCGGGCATGTTTTGCACAAATTGTGGCGCATCCAATAAGAGAGATTCCAAATTCTGCGTCAACTGCGCAGAATCGCTCGGTGAGGTCCAGGTAGCGGAAAGACTTCCACGGGCGGGGGGGTTAAAAAAAGCATCCTACTTTAAAAAGGTGGATTTTCTCCGGACTTTCTTCGATTTCTCATTCAGTCAATTTGTCGGCCCAAAAATAGTGAAGTTTCTTTACGGCCTATCTCTTTTATTCGCCGTATTGTTAGCCCTCTCGTTGATCGTAGCGGGGTTCAACGCTTCAACCCTGCTCGGAATTCTTGCACTCCTTATCGTCGCGCCCTTGACATTCCTTCTCACAGTCATGTCCAGCAGGGTCCTTCTTGAAGTGATCCTCGTTATCTTCCGCATGGCTGACCGTGTGGAGAACATAAGGTTGATCAACATAGAAGAAAATCCGGAATCAAGAGATGACATCCAGTGGAACGTGTGAGCCGCATCCGTGTTTCTTCGCCGAGGGGGAATGTCTTTACCGGTAAGAAAAAAAGTAAATTCAAAGTCAAAAATTCTCCCGTTTTTCCTTCGGCAAAAGTCCTCGTCCTCATAAATCACTATAATTTTTAGTGGCTTAGAACCATTGTGATTCTATGGCACTGAAATTGCTTAATATTTCTGTTGTCATGGGAAAAAAGTTATTCCTTCTAATAGCGGCTCTTCTTCTCCTCCTCGTCTTCACCCTTCCCGCGCATGGCGAAGAAGGCAGTCTCTTCGCAAGAATTGGAATTCAACCGGTCAGGGATAAGAAGAAAGCCCCTCATTGTTGTCTGGAGTCACTGAGTGGCGAAAAGGTTCAGTTGTCGGACCTGAAGGATAAAATCATTTTTCTCAATTTCTGGGCGAGTTGGTGCGGCCCCTGTAAGGAAGAAATGCCCTCCATAGAAACCCTGTACCAGCGCTACAAACAACGGGATTTTGTCTTTCTAACCATCTCGGTCGATTATGAAGGCGCGGAGCCAGTCAGGAAGTTCATCGAAAAACATCGCTACCGATTCCCCGTCTTACTCGACCCAAAAGGTAAAACACTCGATCTTTTTGAAATAAGTAAAATTCCTGCGACACTCATCATTGATAGGAAAGGAAAGACGATAGGAAGAGTCATTGGCCCTAGGAATTGGAGCAGTCCGGAGGTCTTTTCACTTGTCGACCAGATGCTTGATGACGGGCCGGGCAGGACTATCTCTTCAAGAAATTGAAAAGGAAATATTGTCGTCCGCCTGTACCACGCCAGGTCCGGGGCCTGCCGTAGCCGGAGACCCCACCCATCCTGTTTGAGCGGCACCGTCATGCCCCTCCAAGATCAGCATAAACCGTCGGATCAGGAATTCCTGCTTTCCTGAAACCCTTTTTTCTAAGGAAACAGCTATCGCATTGCCCGCAGGCTTTTCCTTCGGGTGATGGATCGTAACAACTATGCGTGAGGCGGTAATCAACGCCGAGCTCAACACCCTTGCGAATAATTTCAGCCTTGGTCATATGGATAAGAGGAGTCTGAATACGAACTCTCATTTTACCTTCCACTGTTGCCTTGAGGGCTAAATGCGCCATGTTTTCAAAGGCTCTAATATATTCAGGTCGGCAATCAGGATAACCCGAGTAGTCGATCGCGTTGACGCCAACGAAAATATCCGAAGCTCCCAACACCTCGGCCCATGCTAAGGCATAAGAAAGAAAGATGGTATTCCGCGCCGGGACATAGGTGACCGGTATCTCTTCCTTCATTTTCTTCTCGCTTCTTGCCTTGGGCACTTCGATATCGTCTGTTGTAAGCGCTGACCTGCCTATCTTTCCCAGATCGAGATCCAGAATCAAATGTTCTTTTACGGCAAAGGCCTCAGCAACTCTCTTGGCCGCTTTCAATTCCATTGCATGGCGCTGACCATAATTGAACGTCAAACTATAAATCTCGTAACCCTCAGCTTTAGCAACGGCCATGGCGGTAGTCGAATCAAGCCCGCCACTCGAAAGCACAACGGCCTTTTTCCTCATCGTCTTCCTGCCGCCCATTTTTTGAGAACGGATCATTCCGCTCATCGAATCGGTTTGCTTGAAGGATTACTCGCCTAATAAGAGAGGATTAAACCTTGTGCCATAATCAAATACGTCCAATCCCTCTTTCCTTTTGAGGAAATTCACCACGATGTACGTGAAGGGAGTCGCCACCGCTTCATACGCTGATTTCACAAGCCACTGGGTTAAAACGGCCAATCCGAGGGCTTCAGTGGGTATCGTCCCCACAAAGGCAAGAGTCATGAAGACGGAAGAGTCCAATCCCTGTCCTACCAGAGTGGAGCCAATGGTACGGGTCCACAACCAGCGCCCCTTCGTGGCAATTTTCATTTTCGCCAAAACAAATGAGTTGGCAAATTCTCCGACCAGATAGGCGAGGAAAGAAGCTACGAGTAGCCTGGGGGTGTAACCTAGGATGCGCTCATACGCTTTCTGTCCATCCCAAAATGGAGCAGGGGGAAGTACTTGTCCGATCCATATCGTAACGACCACGATAAAGTTGCAGAAGAAACCCAGCCAGATCACTCTTCTTGCCTGACGGTAACCATAAACCTCGGTCAGGATGTCACCGAAAAGATAACTAATGGGAAAGATAATGGTCCCCGCAGGCAACACAAACCCGAATAGCTGTACCAATTTTACCGCTGCGATGTTGGCCGTTATCAAGCAGGTGATGAAAATGGCGACAACGAATACAAACCATACAGAATAGCCGGTCTTTCCGTCGATGGTGGACTGATCCTGCAACATCTTATTCCCTATGGGTGATGACAAGGCTCGCGCCTCCGACACTTCTGGTGATGTACGATCACTCTGGACTCGTGCGTTTCCTGGCGCCGCAGGCCTTCAGGAATTGCTCGAGGACTTCATAGGATTGAAATCCGACAACCTCCTGGTGGTCGGCCACAAACGTAGGGACGGCCGTAATTCCCAGGCTGCGAGAACGCGACCAGTCGGAATCAACGGCTGTCTTGAAGGTTCTCAATTCAAGAACGGACCTTGTCTCCTTTTCCGGAAGACCTATGGATTTCGCGAGAGTCGCCAGCTCCTCCACGTTGCCGATGTTCTTCCCTTCGACAAAATATGCCCGAAAAATGGCTTCGTGGCACGAATCGCCCTTTCCCTTCGATTCTGCCCACTTCCCCAGCTCCTGCGCCAGGCGACTGTTATACGTCTTCTTCCTTTCGGCAAGCGGCAGGCCTAATTCATCCGCCACCTGCCTCAGTCGAGACAGGATCTTCTTAATGTCGATAGGCCGTCCGGAGAAGAGCTCTTCAAGGGTAAACCCTTCTTCCGGTGTTTCGGGATGAAGAGGAAAAGCCGTCCAGTGCACTTCAATGTCGTAACTTTTTTTTAATTGATCAATACGCACCGTACTGAAATAGCACCAGGGTCAAACATAATCGGAGAAGACTTCAAGAATCACCGGCTCGGCCATGGCTTTCTCCTTTCGTCTTCCTGGCGAAAAAGGCGGGCCTTTCCCCAGGAAAGATTCAGTTATCGTTTGGATGAGAGAATGCCCTTCTTCTCTCAACAGGGAATTGCAGGGAAATGGAAAGCTTTGCCTCCTTCTCATCTCCTTGGAGTTTCATCACTCCTCGATTTCTTCGGACTATTTCGTTGACCATTCTTAATAGGAGATCCAAACCATTGCTTCCCGTTCCTGCCTTCAGAGGTCCCACGGGTTTTTTGCCACCTGTAAAAAGCAGGGTGATCTCCACATACTGCCCTCCTTTGCCGTGCAAGGCTTGTTCTGGAGGTGGCTCCTGAAGAAAGAAGGATCGGGTTAAGAGTCCAAGGGCTTCATGGGGAGGCGTCGAGGTCACTCCATATTGAAGGATCGATTTTAAGACAAACCTCAAGGGCTCCTCGGGAATGATGATTTCCGGAAGATCCTTTTCAAGTTTCTTGAATAACTTCACCTCCCTCTCTTTTAGTTGGGCCTGGTTGTTCTTTAACACCTCCTCGATAAGAATGTTTACGGTATCCTTTTTTTTGATCGGGGTTATAACCTGGAAATAATTGAGAAGGCTATCTAACAGCAGACCGCTTTCCCGGATATGCTCAGTAATCCTTCGGTGGAGAAATTCAGCAAGCTCCTTGTCGCTCAATCTGCCCCGGCAAAGCTGTGTCAGCTTCTGAATAGATTCCAGCCTGCTTTTCACGTAAGGAATCCACCCGGCCAATAAGACCTCTTCGTCTAAGGACTCTCGATCCCTCCCCGCGATGGAGGCGACGGGGCAAGGAACTTCAACTGGCCGGAGAATACGAAAGGGTCGCTTTGGTTCCCCACGTCGTCTCTGGAAGTAATCCCAATATAGTAGGTTCCCGGTTCCGTAGGAAACTCCGGCCATTCATCCGGAATGACCAACTCGGTCCTCCCACTGACCGGTTTTGAGATGATTCCAGGAGTCGCCTCCCACGAGAAGTGATTCGGCTCAAAGTGTACAGGGTCCCGACTCACGTACACCACATAGCTGGCCGCTTCTGGAACGGATTCCCACCAAATTCGTCGTTTGCGAATGAAGGCCATCACCCTTCCCCCTTTCTAAGAATGACCAAACCCCGGGTCTTGGTTCATTTTCCCTATTACAACTCAAAATCCTTTTAAAAGCAAATCGAGTGAGACTTCCTTTCATGTTAGTGTGGTGCGTCTAACGCTTCTTTACCCTATCTCGAAACGCCACTCAATTCCGGGTCAACCCCGGAATGACGAACAGAGTCGACGAATTTTTGACGCACTATCTGTCTTCAGGAGCCGCAGTAGGCAGGGGACGAGGATTATAAGGGGCGTCTTTCTTTATGTCTCCGTATATCGTAGAATTGAAAATGTTAATCTTAATAAAGAGACCTTTTGCTCTTGCACGGTTTGAAGGAACGGAAAAGCGCTTGACGAAGAATCTGAAAACCGAAACGCTCACGGAAGGGGTAGGATAAATGGGACTTCTAAAACTGCTGACCGCGGATCCGCTGACTTTCGCTCTTATCGCTATCCCTCTTCTTTTTTCCGTCATCATCCATGAGGTGGCTCACGGGTGGGTCGCTTACAGGATGGGAGATCCCACGGCCAAATGGTCGGGCCGGTTAACCCTCAACCCCCTGAGCCATCTCGATCCCATCGGGACCCTTATGCTCTTTCTGGCGGGCTTTGGGTGGGCAAAACCAGTTCCGGTCAACTTCAACAACCTCACGGACAAGCGGAAGGGTCTCATCTTCGTCTCTTCTGCCGGGGTCGTCGCAAATATCCTGCTCGCCTTTTTAGCTGTGTTGTTCCTTCGCCTTTTCTCCGCATCCTCCTCGGAAATGGCCGTCGTCTCCAAAGCGTGCACGTACGTGGCCCACATCAATATCACGCTGGCCGCCCTTAACTTGATTCCCATTCCGCCCCTCGACGGCTCAAAGATACTGATGGGAATCACATGGAAAAGGACTCCCTCTTTTCTCACCCGCCTCGAACCCTACGGGTTCTTTATCATCATCGGCTTGCTTTATCTGGGCATTTTGGATCCGCTGATCAGACTCTTCGGCTGGATCATCGTGACCCTGATCCAAATCCTATTACCCTGAAGATTCAACCGGTCCATGCGCTTTCTCCCTATCTTCTCGGCTCTCAGGAATTATCAATCTTGAATCGGGGTGGGGAAATGTGCTCGCCCTTGCAAACAGGACAGCGGCCCGGGCTGTTCAGACGAGTTCGTTTCTTGAAAGAGAAGCCGCAGTGTTTACAAGATGCAGGCTCCACGGTAAGCCGTTTGGGATGGGCAGACCTCGCAATATGCTTGAGATGCTCAAGGGCTTCTCCCTCTCTCACCCCGAACAATTTCGAAATCTCCCGCAAATCAAGGCCTTCCTTTTCCAAGGCTTTCGCCATCCTCTTCCTCAAAGTCATCATTTCCCGCTGGGCCGGGCTCTGTCCTTTGCCCTCCGCCGGACTGCCTTGGCTGGGTCTTTTTTCGAAAGTCATATCATATCCCGCCACGCCGGCGTGGTAATAGTTCTTTACCGTCCTTTTTAAGACAAACCCGGACTTCAGGAAAAAATCGAGGGTCGCTCTTCGTGTGACAGCTGTTAGTTTTTCGGACATGGCTTTGATTTGTTCAAGAACCGCCTTCCCAATTCCTTTCCCCTGATATTCCGGTAAAATGCTAAAATCGACGATGTACTTCATGCCTTTTCCCCTGTCTTCCAATAAGACATCTCCACCATATCTCCCGTCTATTTCGATGCGATAGACATCACACGCGGCAATGACTGCTTCCCAGGTCTCCTTGTCCCAGATTAAATAAGGTTCATGGTAAATCTTGAATTGCTGACGGTAGTAAAAATCAGGGTCTGGGCTGAGGTCTTCTCTGAGTGTAATTTCCATAGAGTTGATAAACTTACTCCCGGATAAAGCTTTCTTACATCGTACCCTATTCTTTTGCCGAAGGCCAAACCGGCGCAACAAAATGAGAAGGGTTTCAATCTTGGGCTATGGAGAAGCCTTGATGAGAAGAGAAGGATTGCGGAAGCAGGAATCCGGCATTTTGGGCTGTTCTGGATTCCCGTTTTCACGGGAATGACGTTTTCAGGCAAGATTCAGGTTCGATTCTAATAGCAAGAGCTGACCGGAAGTAATGCTTCGATATAAGGCCAGAGGTGTGTAAACATTCACGGTGAAACGTATTGCCGGAGTCTGAAGATTGCGTGATGGGACATTACTTACCGCGACGGCTGCCGTCTCGGTCCTTCCCACTCTTTTTCCGGGCCGTTGTGATAGGCTTTATTTCTTCGTCTTTTGAAATGGGAATGGAGAGGATCGTGCCTTTTGAAATCGGCGTCGTCTTGGTGAGATGGTTGAGTTCGTGCAATGGCTCGAGGTCCACCCGGTATAATTTAGCAATCCCTTTCAGCGTTTCTCCTTTCTTGACGAGGTGGGTCTTAAACTCAAACTTCTCATAGGCCTGAAGGATTTGGAAGGTAATTTCAAAGAGATCCTTTCTCCCGAAAGGAATTTTGATCTCATAATCGTTTTCATTGGGGGGCGTCACCCCTCTTCGAAGTCCGGGGTTAAGATCCTTGATTTCCTCAAGCGAGACTTCGCAGGCATTGGCAACAACGGAGAGCCCTGTTAATTCAGGGACCCTCACCTTTTCATACCGAAGGGGTTTCTGATATTCGACGTCGGTGAATCCGTATTTCTCCGGATCTTTGGCAACAAGGGCTGCTGCAATCATGAGCGGGACGTAATCTTTGGTCTCCCGTTTCAGATAACGTACTTTCGTCAGTGTCCAGAAGTCCTCCGTCCGGTAGCGTTTTATCGCTTTGACGATCTTGTATTCCCCCGCGTTGTAACCCGCCGCAGCAAGATACCAGCAGGCGAAGGTCTCGTAGAGGTCCTTCAAATATTTGGCTGCGGCAATCGTGGACTTTTCCGGATCCCTCCGTTCATCGACCCACCAATTCACCTTTAGACCATACCTTTTACCTGTTAGATAAATAAATTGCCACGGGCCCACAGCCTTGCTCCTCGAGTAGGCATAAGGATTGAACCCGCTCTCGATGAGCGCAATGTAGACCAGATCTTCGGGAAGCCCCTGTTCCTTCAGGAGTTTTTTCATAAAAGGGATATATCTGCCTGACCGGGCGAGCCACGTCACAAATCTTTCCCGCAAAGTCGTCTGGAAAATTTGAATGAACTGTTCCACCCTGGCATTGATGACGATGGGGATGTCGAAATCGGGCTCTTTTTTACGGCCATCCTCGAGAATGGCCTCGAGGTTAAAGTCTTCCTCTTCTTGAAGATGAAAAAACTCCACTTCCTGTTGATTGGAAAGCTGTTCCTCCATTGTTAAATAAGAGCGGAGATGGGTTTGGGCGGAAACGTTGGAAAAGCACACTGAGGAAAGAAACAATAGGAACCCTATCACAGAGATCTTTCGAACCACGTGAACCCCCCGTAAAACGCGACGTATCAAAGGCATCTTGCATTTTTTGTGCCATCGAAAGATCTTCTAATCTATTAATTTTAAAAGCATTTCTTAAGTAAGGGCTTATGGATATGGCTTAGAATTGACCGAAATTGGCATGAATTGACAATTTGTGCCGGTATTTAGACTTGATTCGTTTGATCCGGAACATCCCAAGGCCAAAGGCGATTCCAGCGGCAATCGAAGCCGTTGCATGGGAGATCACCGAAGGCAGGATAAGCCTCCCCTTGTCTTTCTGGCTATGCTTTCCCTGAATCTTTTCCTATGATTCTCCAGAGAATTTCCTCCATCTCAGAGGACAACTTGGGCATTTTCTCCCCTTCCTTCGTCTTGACCCGAATCTCATACATGGTCTCAAGTTGAGGAAGAAGATTCTTCAGTTCTGGCGTCCTTTCTACTTTCTGACTGATTAAACTGCGCTGCTCGAGAGCCATCTCAAAGTCCCTCTTGCCAATAGGGATGTGATAGAGCAAATTCAAAATCTCCATCAGCCGCAGTTTTCCCACATAATCCTCCCCCAACACAACATATTGGGGGAGAGAAACGATAAACCAGCTCGTTTCGATGTCAAGCTCTTGTGCTTTTTGTGTAATCAAAATGGTAATTGTTGTCGGGCCCTGATAATGACTCGACAGGGCACCCGATTTCCTTAACTCCTGCTCTGCCTCTCTCCCGACCGCCCCCCCATTAACAATTAAGGGTCTGGTATG